>DATIGE010000052.1 GCA_035454885.1 bacterium | reverse complement strand
TAGGCGCGGAAGATGTAGCCCGAGGCGTCGATCAGGAAGAGACGGTTCATCCTCTTTCCCTTAACCTTGCCCTCGTGCTAGTGTCGATTTCAAATTTTACAGGAGACATCATGAAACGAATCCTTCTATCGATCGCCTTCTTCCTCGCCGCCGCCTCATCCTCCGCCGGAGCGCAGCCGGCGGTCCTGCCGGACCTGAGCGCCGACGTCCAGATGGTGAGGGGCGACCAGGTCTTCGGACAGGGAAAGATCTACATGAGCAAGACGGCGACCCGGATGGAGATGACCATACAAGGCATGTCCCAACCGCTGACCAACATCAGCCGGCTCGACCGGAAGGTCATGTGGATGTTGATGCCCAACAAGACCTACATGGAGCAGCCGTTGCCGTGGGACCACGCGATCGTGAACGAGGTGCCGGCGGGATGGACCCAGGACTGCTCGCCCGGGGAGATCATCGATGGACACCCGACCGACAAGTGCGTGATCAAGGGGACCATGGGCGGAAAGGCGATATCGACGACGATTTGGAAGGCCAAGGACCTGAACGGCATCGTGATCCGGAACATCGGCGAGGGGAACTCCGGCATGGTGCTCAAGGACATCGTCTCCGCGCCCCAACCCGCCAATCTCTTCGAGATCCCGGCCGACTACAAGAAGGTGGAGTTGCCGTCGGGGGCGGCCGGGAGGATGAAGAAGAGGCCGAAGTAGCCTAGATCAGCCTCGCCGCCTCTTTGGCGAAGTAGGTCACGATCAGGTCCGCTCCCGCGCGGCGGATGGAGAGAAGCGTCTCCATCATCACGGCCTTCTCGTCGATCCAGCCTTTCGATGCCGCCGCCTTGATCATCGAGTATTCGCCGCTCACGTTGTAGGCGGCCACCGGGAGGTCGGTCGCTTCGCGCACCTTCGCAATCACATCGAGATAGGCCAGCGACGGCTTGACCATGAGGATGTCGGCCCCCTCCTGCTCGTCCAGCTTCGCCTCCCGAACCGCCTCGCGGACGTTCGCCGGATCCATCTGATAGGTCCTCCGGTCTCCGAACCTGGGCGCCGACTCCGCCGCTTCCCGGAAAGGACCGTAAAAGGCCGACGCGTACTTGACCGCGTAGCTTAAAATCGACGTATCGGAGAAGCCCGCGTCATCGAGGCCGCGGCGAATCGCCGCCACGCGGCCGTCCATCATGTCGGATGGGGCGACGATGTCGGCGCCGGCTTCGGCGTGTGAGACGGCGGTCCGGGTCAAGAGTTCCAACGAGGGATCGTTCACGATCTTCCCGCTTTCGACCATTCCGCAATGCCCGTGGGTCATGTACTCGCAAAGACAGACGTCCGTGATCACGACCAGATCCGGGGCCTTGTCCTTGATCGCCTTGACCGCGCGCTGAACGATGCCGTCGGCCTCATACGCGCCGGAGGCTTCTTCGTCCTTTCTGGCGGGAATGCCGAAGAGGAGGACGGCGGGAATGCCGAGCCTGTGGACCTCGCGCGCCTCCTTGGCGGCCTGACCGACCGAAAGCTGGGCGACGCCGGGCATGGACCTGACGGAACCGCCCTTCCCTTCCTTCACGAAGATCGGGAAAATCAGCTGATCGACGGAAGCCCAAGTCTCGCGGACCATCCGGCGGATCGCCTCGCGGGAACGAAGACGGCGCGGACGTGTTTGGGGAAAAGTCATGCCCGTCAGTGTAACCGGTCTCCCGTCGTATTCAACTGTGTTTATTCTCTTCCACCTCCTAGACGATTGGACTACCCTGCCTCCAAATCAAAAAAGGAGGGGGTCTATGATCAGCATGAAAAGGCAATGGCTGGCTCGAACCTTACTGCTGGCATTGGGAGTCCTCGCGATAGGCGGGCTCTTCGCCGGCGGCAGCTCGGGCTGCGGTGACAGCGGCGGGGGCGGCGGCGGAAGCGGCCTCGGCGGCGCGACGACGGTGACGGGCACGGCCCTGGCCGCAAACGGCACCGACCCGATCGCCGGCGCGACGGTCTTCATCCCCGGAACACCGACCGCTCTGACGGTCGCGGGCGGCAAGTCCATCGTCCAAGCGACCTGCGACGGCGCCGTGGTGGAGTGCGATGATCCGCCGGTCGGCTCCTGCGCCTCGGTCTGCACCTGCGCGGACGGCACCTATACGCTCGACACATCCGCCTGTCCGGCGGATTCCACGACGATCCGCTACTGCAAGGGTTCGTTCTGCGGTGAGGCGACCCTCGACTGCGCCGACAATCCGGACGCCTGCACGGCGAACATCGTCGGCTCGACAGCGTCGGGCAGCACGGCCAACATCGCCGTCGTCACCGGCTCCTTCGACGAGATACAAAACGTCCTCGCCAAACTGGGCTTCGGGACGGTCAACGAGTTCGGAGAACTCGAGCTGGGCACGGAAAGTTTCGACCTCTATGACGGCGACGGCTCGCTCGGCGGGACTTATCCGGACTCCTCGGCCCTGTTCGGATCTCTCTCGGCGATGCAGGCCTACGACATCATCTTCATCAATTGCGGCACCAACGAAGACCCGGCGGCGGCCCTGGCCCTGCAGGCCCTGGTCGCCGAGGTGGGCCCGGAGGCCGCGCACACGGCGTATCACGTCGCCGGGCTCAAGGCGGTCAGCACGGATCTGGCCAGCCGCATCCGATCCTACATCGAGGGCGGCGGAACCATCTTTGCCACTGACCTGGCCTACGACTACGTCGAGCAATCCGTTCCTGAATTCATGAACTTCGAGGGCGACGGCACCGACGTGGCCACGGCCGAGACGCCGGACATCGCCCAGACCGGGACCTCCGGCATCGTCTCGAACGCGACGGTCATGGACGGCACGATGAGCTCCTGGCTTGAGGGTAGATCGTCCAACACGATCGATACCGCGGACAGTCCCGGAAACAGCTGCACGACGACGGTCAACGGCAGCTCGACTTCGCTTCTCGACCCATCCGCGGACACGATCCGCATCGGCGACTTCCTGGCCGGATGGGGCGTGATGGAGGGCAAACACTCGGGCATCGGCTCGGAGACCTTCGTCTGGATCCAGGGCCCGGTGGACTTCACGGATCCGGACGACTTCAGCGCACAGAACGGCGTCGTCCGTCCGCTCACGGCCACCCGAAGGGTCGGCAGCGGCTGCGTGCTCTACAGCTCCTACCACACGTCGCACAGCTGCGCGACGGAGGGCTTCTGGCCTCAGGAGCGCGTGCTGCAATACCTCGTGTTTGAGACGGCGGGGCGGTGCGTGCCGTAACGGACCAACATTAAGCTTCGATCAGGACGAAGAAGGCCCCCGCGAAAGCGGGGGCCTTTTTATTTGGCATTTCTCAAGCCGATTCAAATCGGTTAACATACGGCCCTGATGAGATCGATCGTCATCCTCGCGGCGGTGGTCATATCCTGTTGTGCCCTGACGGCCTGTTCGGGCGGCGCAAAGGGCCCTTCGGCCGCTACGGCCCCCGAAGCCTCCTCGAACGCCGAATCCCCCGGCGGCACGACGCTCCCAGGGGGCGGCGCCGAGCCCGGCGAGGCGGCGTCGCCGGAAATCGTAATGGAAGTCATCAAGACCGTTTTGAACTGACTCATCTTTTTGAAAGGAAGAAGACTATGAAAAAGACTCCACTCCTGCTTGCGACGTTGCTTGTGACGCTTGGCCTTCTCGCCTACCCACGCGGGGCGAGGGCAGGCTTCAGGGATGTCATCGGCGGCATCAAGACCGATCTGGTGCTGACCGACGACGCCGGGGAAACGCCCCCCGAACCCAGTATCTTCGACACCCTGATGTCGTTCTCCGGAAAGGTCACTGCCATCTCGGCGACGCCCGTCGGCAACTACACCTGCAAGCAGGGAACCATCACAATCGACGCACATACCGGATTCAGCCGCGGCCTCGTCCAAGCCCGAGAACTGACGGAGGTCAGCTCCAGCGTGGATTCTCTCCTCCTCCGCGGTGCGCCGGTCAAAGTGGCCGTCGCCACCAACGCCGGCATCAAGACCATTTTGATCCCCGCAATCGAGGCGGAACGGTTCAAGGCCGTTCTGGCGATTCTGCATGCCGCCAGGCTGACTAATAAGGATGTGTTCTTTCAAGTCCCCACCGTCTCCGTCCCCGGCTGCGCGGACGCGTTCTACGCGGCTGACGTGGAGTTGAAATAGTTTCCTCAGGAAGTCTGCGCCTCCTGAACGCGCGTCGAAAAAACGTGGTTGAGGAGCGTCCGATCTTCCGGCCTGAGATCCGGGAATTTCAGCTTGATTCGTATTTCATCGACCCCTTTTTGTCCCCTCTTCATGAGAAGCCCGAAGGCTTCGTCGAAAAAGGATACGGACCCCACGCGCCTTCCCCCGAAGGTGATTTCGATCGACGGCTCGCTCCAATTCTGGAGAATCAACTCCCTCACCTTTCGCCCCGCATCCCGGGAAATGATGTCCTCTCCGCAGACTTTCATCACGTCAATCGTCATCAAAAATACTCCCCTTGCCCGGCCTCCGCGACGTAGGCACCCAGGCCCGCGGCATCCAGGTTGAATTGGATATCGACGCATGTCCCGGTGAACGCCTTTCGCGCCTGCCGGTAACGATACTCTCCCTTGTCGTATTTCAGAACCACTTTGGCGCGCCCCGAAAAAATATGAAGCCTTCCCTTGTTATGGCTCAAGATTTCCTGGATGTAGCGGTATCCCTTTCCACCCTCCAAACCGACCCGCGTGGTCAGGCCTTTCTTCAAAAGATCTTTCAGGGCCTCCACGTCGTCCTCATACTGAGGATAGCGGGTCCGGATTTTTTGGGGGATCCCCATTCCAAAATCGAGAATCGTGAGGTGCAAGAGCCTGGATCGTCCCCAGGCGCCTGCGCACACATAACAAGACCTTTCGCCGCTATGGTCGATGGCATTTGTCAGAAGCTCGGTCAGCACAACGATGAGCGAGGATCTGGCTTCCGCGGAGATCGGCAGGTTTCCCCCGATGAGATCGAGGATCTCTTCCAAGACGGCGTTGTTGTTGCCGGTGATCTTACGGGCCTGCCACATACGCTCGGCGACCCGTATCCGGCCGGAGCCCTCCGCCTTGACGATCTCCTGGACCGCTCGAACCGCCTCCGCCACCCGCTTGTTGCGAGGGAGGACCAAAGACACGCGATTTTTCTTGGAAAGTGACAGGTCCACAAGCCCGCAGAGAAAGCAGATCAGGGCCGAGCTCGCTTCCGTGGAACGCGAAAGGTCCAGAACGACCTCTCCCTCACTCAAATCGAGCACGCCTCGAACCGCTTTGAGGAAGGAATCGATGTAAGCGATCGTGGGTTGGCGCGGAAAATCGATTCTTTGCTGAATCACTCATGAAGGGTAGAATATATTTAAGTGCCTGTAAATATTAGAGTTAATATTCTAATAATGCGCATTTATTAAAGCAGCACATATATAAGACTAATAATTTCATATTGTTACAATTATTAAATCTACCCTTCATAAATCTTCCGTCACTCCCAGATCTTTTTGTACCACTTGCCGTCCTTTTTGACGGGGACGTCCGGACGATCGTCGAGCTTCATCTTCTTGCGGATGCCGTTCACGTCCCAGCCCGTGAGCGAGGCGAGCTGCTGGGCCTCCCTCTCCTGGCGCTTGGGGAGCTCCCTCTTGTAGGCCCGCGCCTCTTCGCAGGAGTCGTCCCCCGTCCAGGGATGCCGGAGCACGTAGCGTCCCTGAAAGTTCTGGCGGTCGGACGTCTCCTGAAAGACCAGGTCTTCGGGAAAATGCGCGGCGTCGTAACGCACGTGCAGGCGAGTGACGAAGACGTCCCGCGCCCCGCCCACGGGGCGCGGCGGAATGGATTTGGTCATGCCGTAGGGCTCGCGATCCCCCATCCAAAAGACGCCCAACTCCTTCAGCTCCCCTTCCGAGAGCGGGTCGGCCGCGCAGGGATCGCACCAATTCATATCCCAGGCGTATTCGAGAAACAGCGCGCGCATGTCCTCCCGATGGACCTGCTCGGAGAACATCGACTTGTAGAAGTCGGCGAACTCCCCTTTGACGTAGACGGGGATGTCCATCCCCGTCGGGAGCTTGACCGTCCGGTAATTGGTGGTCTCCACCCGGCCCTTCCGGCTCAGCGCATAGATGAAGAGATCCTGCGGCCCGTCGGCGTTGACCGTCCCCAGGCGGATCGGGAGCATGAACTTGGGGGATTCGAAGGCGACCTGCAGCGGGCGGAGGTAGGAGAATCCGAGCTTGGACTGTTCCTTGAGATTCACCTTGGCGACGAAGAACTTCACGTTCTGGTTGATGTAACTCTGGAGGATGGGACCGGCGCCCGGCGGGATCTTGTATCCGTTCTCCGTGAGCCAGGTCTCCAGCCCGCCGCTCTCCTGGGCCGAGAGGATGAGGATGTCGTACTCGCCCACCGTGTACTGGGCCTCGATCTTGACGCCCAGGCTCTTCGCCCGCGACGCCATGTCGGCACCGCCGGCGGGAGCGGCGGACATCATCGGCATCATCTCCCTCATCTTCATCATCTCGCACGGGTTTTCGTCGAAATATTCGACCAGGCGCGGGGCCGTGTACGCGTCCAGGTGGTCGATGACCGCCTTGTCGCCCACGTGGATCTGCTCCTTGGTGATGAAGGTCGGCACCGG
>DATIGE010000051.1 GCA_035454885.1 bacterium | reverse complement strand
GATCGACTGGGCCCGCGTGCCTTTGCGGAAATACCGGCCCAAGAGGGCCCAGATCGTGGTGACCGTCTTCGTGTTGTCCGGATTCCTATCGGTCTTATACGTCTTCTTCCGCGACTACTGGAAAAGAATGCAAGAGGCCTCTTAAGGCGGTTTGATTTTGCTTCGACTCTTCAATATCGGGATCCGTTTTCCGCGTGCCGTCCTCGTCTTGACGGCCGTGCTGACGTGCGTCTCGATCCTGGCGGCCAAAAAACTCCACATCGAAAACGACTTGGCCGCCCTGCTTCCCAAGCAGATCGAGAGCGTCCGCGGCCTGGAGACCTTGAAGGCCCGGTTCGCGGGACTGGGGCACCTGTTGGTGGTTGTAGAGTCCCCGGAGTCCCGTACCACGGAGCGTTTCGCCGGACTGTTGGAGGCGCGTCTCGCCGGTCGGCCCGACGTATCTTACGTGGAGGGACGGGCTCCCGTCGATTTCTTCGAAAAACGCGGGTGGCTTTACATCGACTTGGAGGATTTGCGCGAGGTGGAGGCCAGGGTCGACCGCGCCGCGGCGTTGGAGAAAAAGGGGCTGAGCCCGGTATTCAACGGGTTGATGGATTTCGCCGACGACGAAGACCGGATCGATCTCTCGTTTAAGGATCTCCAGGACAAATACCGGCGCCGGTTCGGTTTCAAGGGGGACGGGACCGTCTCCTCCGAGGACGGCGCTCTGCGGGTTCTGAAGGTCAAGCTCAAGAGCAATCCGCAAAGCTTGGACGAAACCCGGCGTTTCCTCGCTGACGTCCGCGCCCAGGTCGAACGACTCAAAGGTGAGGAAGGTTTCGGCTCTGTGACGGTCGGCTATACCGGCGCGTATCCAAAGATGCTGGAGCAAGCCGACCTGACGCGTCGCGAGATCCTGTGGGTTTCAGCGGTCGTCACGCTGCTCCTCTTTGTCATCCTTCTCCTGTATTTTCGAAGCATCACCGGAGCGGTCCTCGTCATTCTGCCGGTGACCATCGGCATCCTATGGACCGGCGGAGCGGTCGCCTTGATCCAGGGGCGCCTGAACATCATTACGAGCTTTTCCGCCGTCATCCTGGCGGGATTGGGGAGCGATTACGCGATTTACATCCTGAGCCGTTACCGCCGGGAACGCCGGGAGGGGACCGATTTTCAACGAGCCTGCGAGAGGGCCTTTTCCGAAACCGGCTCGGCGACTTATCTTTCCATGATCACCACGGCGGGCGGTTTCCTCGCTCTTTTGTTCTCAAAGTTCAGCCTTTTTTTCGAGTTCGGCGTGGTCGGGGCGGTGGGTCTCCTGCTCAACTATGCGGCGATCATGCTGGTCCTGCCGGCGGTCCTCAGCGTGGCCGAGAGGTTCCGCAGGCGGCCGCCGATCGCGCAGGAATCGAAGGTCCCGGCGTCCCGGTGGCGCGCCCGATTCGGGGCGTTTTGGATGCCCCGCGGTCCCGTGGCCGGCGTTTCGTTTTTTTTGGGCCTATGCGTCGCGGGATGTCTTGCCTTGCCTTCGGTGAGGGTGATTTCCTTCGATGACGGACAAGTGGAGAGCCGTTCCCTGCCGGGTTACCGGCTGGCCGATCGCATTACCCCTTTGTTTCCCTTGGCGACCGTCCCGACCCTCCTCCTGGTGAGGGGGGAAGAGGCCGAAAGAAATCTCGTTCACGCCGCTCAGGAGTTTTTGAAAGCGAAAGGGCAGGATGCGGTTTTCAATCATGTGATCGGGGAATCCGTCTTTCTGCCGGACGTCCTGGGAAAGAAGGCGGTTCTTGAGAGGATTTTGGAGAAATCGCGCGGGCTCCGCCATTCTTGGGGGAAGGATAGGGACAGAATCTTGGCGAGTCTCGAGAGTTCCCTCCAGGCGCCGCCGATCGCGCGGGAATCGCTTCCTCCCGAAGTCAGGCGTCTGTTTGAGGCCCGTGACGGTTCGGGCGACTTCGCGGTGGCCTTGAATCCGGCATTCGGCCGCGTCTCCGCCGAAACGATGAAACGTTACCGAGACGGCATCCGGGAGTTCGAGGCGAAGGCGGGGGTTCCGTTCCTGGCCGTGGACAACACGTTCGTCAGCGACGACATCATCCGCCTGATCGAGGGTGAATCGCCCCGCGTTTTCCTCTTTTTCTTGGGCGTTCTGGGCCTGGTGCTTTTCGTGAAGGTGAAACCGTTGCCGCGCGCCGCTCTCGTGTTTGGTTCGCTCGTCGGCAGCCTGCTCCTCTTAGCGGCGGCGCTGTGGGCCCTGGGGATCCGCCTCAACATCATCAACATCGCCGTCATTCCCGTCATCTTGGGAACCGCCGTCGATTCGTTCGTCCATCTCGGGGAATCTCTGGATCAGCGAGGTTTTAGCCCCGAAACGATGGCCAATGAAGTTCCGGCCATCCTGGTTTCGAACCTGACGTCCCTGGTGGGTTTCGGGGGGCTCGTCTTGACGTCCAGCGCGGGTTTGCGCTCGGCGGGGTGGGTGGCCTCGCTGGGAATCCTGATCGTGACCTTGGTTTGCGTTTATTTCTATCCCCGCGGATTGTTACTTCACCGTCCGAAGGATCTGCCTGCCGCCGGCGCGCTCGGCGCGGCGGACGTCCCCGTCTGCGACACCTGAGCCCCCGCGGTTCAGGAACTCCATGATCCTCTGGTAGTCTTCCCAATAATCGATCTCGGCCCAGAAAACGTCCGCGATTTCCTGCACGAAGATCGGCTCCCCGCGCTCGGAGAGATCGAAAAGGACGTTTTCCCACCAAAGCCCGTGACGTTGCTGTCCGATGAGGAATTCGAGGTGATTGCGGAACGTATCGAGGAAAGACGCGCCGATCTTGGCGATTCCCACGTATTCGCCCGTGGTGCGAGCGACCGGGAGGGTCTTGCCGAACTCGCGTACGATCCCTCCGCTGTATTGCAGGCGGTAATCCGCCTCCTGAGTCCTCTTCGGGTCCGCAAAGACGACGCGTTCCTGCGGGGCCTTGATGACGTGCGGGATGAGATGTTCCTCGAAGAAGAGATCGCCGTTCATGACAATGACGTCGTCGTCGGTCTGCAGCTCCCGGCGGGCAAACCACAGGGAGGCGATCGAATTGGTGACGTCGAAGAAAGGATTTTCGTAGGTCTTGACGCCCATGCTTTCGATGTCTTCCCGGACCCGCGCGGCCTTGAATCCGACGATGACGGAGATGTCGTGCACGCCGGACTTCTTGAGCGTCCGGACCGTCCTTTGGATGAGGGATTCGTCCCCAATGCGCGCGCAGCACTTGGGGGTGTCTCCCAGGCGCTGGCTGATCCGCGTCCCCACCCCCGCCGCCATGATGATGGTTTTCATGCCGCCAACCTCCGGTTTGATTTCGAGGCGGCAAGCTTCTTGAGAGCGGCCGCCAGGCGCGCGTTGTCGCGTATCGTCAGATTTCCCAGATGTCCCACCCGGAACACCCGGTCCTGGAGGTCGCCTCCGTTGGGGCAGACGTAAAATCCGAAATCCTCGCGCAGCCTCTCGACGTACCAAAGGGCGGAACGCCCGTCGCGCGGCTCCAGGGCCGTCAGGGCGTTCGACGGGTTCGCGGAAAACAAGTCCAACGGCAATCCCCGTATCTTTTTGCGGAAATCGCGGGCGAGCCGGGCGGTGCGGCGCACCTGGGCATCGGCCCCTTCCTGGATCAGTGCCTCGAGCCTCTTCTCGAGCTGGCGTACGAGCCCGATGGCGGGGGTAAAGGGGGTCTGGCCCCGGACGCCTTCTTTCAAGCAGCGATTCAACTCCAGATAATAGGACCTCGCGCGTCCGGTCTCGATCTTGCGGATCATGCGGGGGCTCAAGACCACGAAACTCAGGCCCGGCGGCAGGGCCAAGCCCTTGTGCGAGCTCAAGATCAGGGCGTCGATGGACTGCCGCGACAGGTCGATGGGGTCCGCCAAGAAAGAGGAAATGGCGTCCACGATCAGTAACGCGTTATTCGCCTTGCAGAAGGCGTCCCACGCATCCAGGTCATAGACCGTTCCCGTCGTCGTCTCATGGTGGCAGGCCACGACGGCATTCACGGAGGAGGCCGGCTTGAGTCCCTGCGGTGGAGGGGAACCCGGGGCGATCCTCAGCTCTTCGTGGGGGAGGCGGTGAAAACGGCAAATCTCGGCGAAACGCTCTCCGAACGCGCCCGCGTTCACGACCAGCAGGTTATCGTCATCGCCGAACCCGCCGAGCGCGGCCTCCATGGCGGCCGTGCCGGAGGCGGTCAGAAGGACCGTGCGGGACCCCGCCGGGGCCTTCAGAAGGCGAAGGAGCATCGCTTCGCAGTTCAGGACCGTTCGGGAGAAGGCGTCCGTGCGGAAATAGGGGAGCGGCTCGGCCCCCGACCGCAGGACGTCGTCGGGCATCATGACCGGTCCCGGGGTGAAGAGGGTGAAGGAGGTCCTTCGCCGCTTGGGTGATTTCATCGACCCCCAAGCGGATAGCCCACAAATCGAGGCGGAATCAATCGCTTTTCAGGTCAGGTCCCGGCCGCCTCCAAGACGCGCTTCTTGTCCCGGAACCAGAGGAGGGCGGCCGCGAGCCACAGGAGGTTCATGGGGATGAGGATGACGCCACAGGCCGCCAACATGGCGTCCGGAAAGAAGGGGGTGATAAGGCCGGCTGCGAAGAAAAGCGCCAGGTGCGTCCCTTCGCCCAAGAAGCTCCAGAGCCTCATGGACCGCGCCAAGATTTCGCGGGCGGCGGAGCGGGTCTTCGCGTCGAGTTGGAGGGATTCGCGGGGCGGGCGGACGAAGACGGAGTGATGGTACGACATGATGGCGTATAAGAGGGCTTCGAAATAACGCCGCCCCTTCAAGCTTAGCCTCGCGCGCTTGCCGGCTTCGTCCGCCGATAGGTGTTTTTCCGAAAAATCCGGCTCGCAGAGTGAAACGTAGGTCGTCTTGACGCCGTCGTAGGTCCAGCAATGCAGCGGCATGCTGGCCCCGGCGATCGCCATGAAGGGCAGGGTGAACCCGGAGGAAGGGGAATAGGGGCCGCTGACGTAGAGGGAGACCCAGATGAGAACGATCCAGACCGTGTCGAAGGAGCCGTCCAAGACGCGGCCCACGGGGCTGGAGGTGCCCGTGATCCGCGCCAGCATCCCGTCGCTGCAATCCAGGACGATCGCCGCGAGAAGGGCGAGAGAGC
>DATIGE010000050.1 GCA_035454885.1 bacterium | reverse complement strand
GGCCTCCGGGACGGACGTCCGCATCCCGCGAAGCTCCTTCAAAAAGGCTTCCGCCCGGGCCCAACGGCCCACGGAGGCCTCGGCCAGGACGAGCTCCTTCAGGTTGTGGGCGACGTCGTTCGCGTTGCCGAGAAAGCGGAGGGTGTCGCGGGCCTTGTGCAAAAGGTCGAGGGCGGGGCCGAGGCGTCCGCGCTCCCGCTCCACGAGACCCAGGTTGTTCCAGGCGATCGCGAGCCTGAGGTCGGAGCCCGACGCCTTCGCCAGGGATTCCGCCGCTTCATAGGCCACGAGCGCCGCCTCGAAGTCCCTCCGGCTCAAGTCGAGATTGCCCTCCTCTTGGAGGGTCCAGAAGAGACCTTCGTCACGGCCTGCCTCCCGATAGAGGGCCTTGGCCTGCTCCAAGAAGTCCTTGGCCCTCCCAAAGTCCTGAGCGGCGGCAAGGGCCCGGGCCAGGTTCCGGTACGTCTCCGCACGGACCGGGTCCTTTTCGGGTTGGAGGCTCAGGGCTGCCTCGAATTCCGCGATCGCGGAGGATCCGTCTCCCCGGTTCAAGGCGACGAGGCCCAAGAGCGAGTGCGAGCGGGCGAGGAAACCCGCGATCTCCGAATCGCCCCGGTGGGCTTCACTTTCCCGGAGACAACGCCTCAGGCGTTTTTCGGCCTCTTCCGGGTGCCCCAGGTTGTGGTGGCCCCAACCGGTGATGAACCAGTACTTGGCCGTCTTGAGGGGGAGGGGCTCGTCGACCGCTTGCAGGGCGAACCAGCGGTCGGCGGCCTTGAGCCCGTCTTCGTAGTGTCCGGCCGCGTTCAGGCGGTTGATCTTTTCACGGAGAAAACGCGAGAGCGCGACGGGGTCCCCGGGCTCGATCTCCCTGGGCTCGTCTTTTCTCAGCACGTCCTGCCAGCCGGGGAGGAGGGCGCGGTCCCGGATCTTTCCTTCCTCCGAGAGTGTCTTGAGGAGGGCCAGGATCCTTTCGGGATTCCCGCGCGTCTTGACGAAGACGGCGTCGATGAGGCCGCGCGAGGCCTCCGGGTCCAGGAAGCCTTCCACGAGACGAACGGAGTCGTCTTGCGTGAGATTGTCCAAGGCCACATCGTGCGCGAGCCCTTCGGCCAGAATCGCGTCGAAAAACCGCCTCGCGTCGCCCGGAAGGCCCTCGTCGTCCCACGTCAACATCAGAACCACCCCGGTCTCCGGCAAGGCGCGGAGGGAGGCCAGGACACGGCCGCGCGTCCCCGCGTCCGCCTGGTGGAGACCGTGCCATTCCCGCACGGCGATCCCGCGGACCGCCGCCTCGAACGCGGCCTCGCGGACGAAGCGCGTCTTTCCCGTCCCGGATGGCCCATGGACGGCGACGGCCGCCGATTTTTTCGGAATCGTCTCCAGAATCGACGTCATCACCGCGAAGGCCTGCTCGGCCCCGATCATCTTCAAGGGGGAGAAGTCCTCGGCGACGGGCCCCGCGGACTCCGCGACCGTCCCTCCGTCCAGGGCGATCCTCACGGCGGCCGCGGCCGCAAATCGCTCCTTTGGATCGGCGGCGATCATCCGGTCGATGACGCGACCGGCGACGGCGTGTTCGGACGCGAGAGGCTTGACCTCCGCGAGGGCGGGAGGCCTTTTCCGGATGAGTTCCGTCACGCTCCGGCACCCGGCGCGCGGATGCCGTCCCACGAGCGCCTCGTAAAGAATCGTCCCGAGGGAAAAGAGATCGCTCGCGGGCGTCAGCCGTCCGTCGATCCGTTCGGGCGCCATGTAGGGGAGGGTGGCGAGGTCCGCGAAGGCGGCGTCGCCCGGAAGGACGCTGAAGTCCAGGATCTTCAGGCGTCCCTCCGAATCGATGCGAAGGTTTTGGGGCGAAAGATCGCCGTGAACGACGCCCTGTCCGTGGACAAAATCGAGGGCCTCGACCGCCTCTCGAAACCACTTGAGGATTTGTCCGACATCCGCTTTGCGGGCCGCGGAAATCAGATCCTCTCCCTCGACGTATTCCATCCAAAAGCAGGGCCCGCGATCCTCGCCGAAGATGTCTTCGCTTCGTCTCCGAAATCCCAGGACCGGCACGACGCTCGGGTGCCGGAGTCGGGTGAGGAGCCGGGCCTGACTCTCGAAGGCCTCCAAGTCGAAGGCGCCGCGACCTCTCAAGACCTTGAGGGCCACCTCAAGCCCGCCGGGCTCCACGGCCCGGTAGACCTCCGAGGTGGAGCCCGATCCGGCCCTATGAAGGATGCGCCAGGGGGTCATCGATGGTAGTATATTGCTTATTTTGAGAAGTTGAAATCGTGAAATTGGCTTCCTCTTTTGTCACATTCGCCGGCCTACAAAAGATAAAATAACATAAATTTCAAATAGTTAGCATTTGGCATTTCTATTGCTCTTTTCGAAAGTCACTATGCTTGGAATCCCTGGAACACCTTCGGTCCCCGGCGAACCGCTGGACGCCGCCTACAACAACGGAAGCCATCACCTCGTGCGCGGCGACGATGATCACGGCGCTGCCATGGCGAGGAACCGATTTCCGAAACGACTTTAATTTTAGCAAGGAGAACCAACATGGCTGGAACAAGAATCGAAGAAGGGTCAAAACGTCCCACGGATATCATCAAGGCCGAGACCGAAGAGCGGGTTGAGGCGATCGATCGTTCGGGCGCAAGGGAACTCTCGCCGATGGAAACCAGGGACACCGGGTTTACCACCACACCGACTCCCGGGCTTGCCCTCGCGGGCCGCGAGGCGGGGCCGGCGCCTGCCGGCGCACGTCTCCTGGACGAGCCGGGGAAACTCCTGGACCTTTTTTGGAAGAAGGACGCGGCGCAGGAACCGGGCGAACGCAAGGAAACCCCGGCCCTTTTGACGGGCCTCGGCGTCCTGGCCGGCCTCGGCATCCTCTCCTCCTTCGCCAAGAGCCGCGACCTGGCCTCCGCGCGGTCCGAGGAGAGCCCCCTCCGCAAACACCTCGAAGCCCATCTGAACGGCGTCGACCTCGGCTCGACGGTGGACGTGAAGCGCTTTGGAAACACGGACCAGGCCCTCGCCTTCGCGGAGACCCAGCTGGAAAGGGCCTATCGGGGCGAGATAGAGCCGGGCTCGGAGATCCCCGTCGTTTGCGACGTCCCGGGCAAGGGCCCGATGAAGGGAAAGATCCGCTTCCTCACGACGGATGAGAAGATCGACGGGAGCCGCGTCGGGCCCAGCGGACCGGGCGGACGCATCGTGCTCCAGGTGACCTTCTCCGAGCCGATCGGGACCAACGGCATCGCCGAGCTGAAGCCCGGACGCCAGACCGTCACCGTGCAGCGCGTCTCCGGCGGAAGGACGGAAACGGTTCAGGTGGCCGACGGCCCCGCGAAGCCGACCAACACGCTCTACATCATCGGCGGACCCTACGGGCCCACGGGAAAATTCGGCCTCTACACGCTCTACGCGGGAACCTACGCGCCGCCCATGACGGACACGGCCTTTTGGAGCCGCCACGCCTTCGTGACCGGCGACAACCGGCAGTCGTTCCGAGCGACCTCCGACGGACGGATGGAGGTGATGGAGGGATCGCGCCTGCATCAGATGATCCAGGATGGGAAGATTTTGCCGCCTTTCGACGGGATCCGCGACCGGGTCGCCGGCGCCTTCCACGAAGACTGGAGGAGTCAGTACGCCCGGGAACCGCGCGAGCGCGATCCCGAGACGGGACGCCCCGTGCGCTGGAAGACGACGAAGGACGCGGACTGGATCGCCCGTCACGGCACGGACCGTGTCGATATCGCGAGAACGCGCTACGAAGACCTGCCGGCCGAATATCAGGCGGAGAACAAGGCCTCGGCCGACGTCGCCGTGGGAGAGATCTACAAGGCCGTCGGACAAGGCCGCGTGTTGGACGACGCCTTCGTGGAGACGGCCAGCGCCCTCGTGCATGAGCGATGGCTGGAGCGGAACCCTTGGGCCCCCGACGACCAGAAGGTTCCCTACGACCGGCTCACGGAGATCGAGAAGGATAAGGACCGCGCGGTCGTTCGCCGCGCCCTTTCGTCCCTCTCTGAGGGATTCCCCGTCGTCTCCCGGGAGGACTGGCGCCGGAAGCCCCGGCTGTTCCAGGGTCTCTAAGCTCCCATGGCGCTTGAACAGGGAAATACCAGGTCCGTCGTTTCGCGAGCGGCCGACAAGCCGGTACTGCGGGATCAAAACGACTCTGGGATGACGGCACGGCCCGGGAAATCCGCAAGCGCCGATGCCGCCGCGGAAGACGTCTACCTCCCAAAAGGCCGGGATCCTCTTAAGGGAACCGAACCCGGCTTCGCCGCGCCCGGCGTTCTTAAGGCCAAGCAGGACGCGAACGTCCCGGCCTCCGTCCAAGAGCCCGCCCAATGGCTCTCGGAGATCGCGACGAAACGCCCCGAGATCGGGCGGTCCGCCTCGGATTTGAGGAAACGGCTCATCGGGGCCGCCGAGCGGTCCGAGCCGACGGGGAACCTGCTGAAGGAAGTCGAAGTCTACCGGCGCTACGCCGCCGCCGCCGGCCAGAGGGACCGCGTCGTTCAGGCGCTCTCCGGTTATTACCCCGACAACTCCAAGGTCCGCTTCCACCTCGACTACTCGGAAGGGAGCGAGGCTGCCAAGCCCTTCGTGGACGAGGACGAGGTCGCCCTGGAGGACATGCAGAAGCTTAAGATCGTCAGGGTCCACGAGCGGCTCAAGACCGATCCGAAGCAATCGGATCCGGAGGCGGCCGCGGCCGTCGAGAATGCCTTGGACGACGTCCGCAGGCACGGCACTTTCTCCGCGGGCGACCGAACCGACTTCTCCTACCGCTTTTTTACCTCGCCCCTCCGAGATACGGCGGCCGTCGAGGCCCGCGCCAAGGAGATGGAGGAGCGCTTCAAGCTCACGCCTCCGCTCCAGCGTTTCTTCCGCGCAATGGAGACGCCCGACAACCCGGAAAACGCCGTGGACGGCGCGGGCACGCAGGCGGATCTCAGGGATTGCTACGCCTCTTATTGGGCTCTGGCAAAGTTGTCCGAAAGCTTCCCCCGGCACGAAGCATCGGGTCTCGCCGGGGTGACTCCGGAAATCCTCTCGTCGGTCCGGGACGACCTCGTCAAACGCGCGGAGTCCTACCGGGCCTTTCTCCTGGCGGAGGCGGACCGGGTTCAAAAGGCCGACGAAGAGAGCCTGCCCGTCGGCCTGGGCGTGAGCGGAGACTCCGCGTACGTGAGCGACCGCGCCGTGGCCCTGCGCCGCGAGGCGGACGAGGTCGAGGGAACGGCAAAACGGCTGAGCGCTCTCGATACGTCCGACGCGCCAGGGGCCTTCCGGTCCTTGAAGGCCTTCACGGATGATGCGCGCTCTTTGGAGGCAAAGCATCTGAAGGGGCTTCTCGGCCGGATGGTCGAACAGCTCAGTTCTTTGCCGGACTCCGATCCCAGGGACGCGGCGGCCCTGGAGACGGTCCGGAAGAACCTCGAGGCGGTCGAGGGCAATTCCCTTACGGCCGAAGGCCGCATCGCCGCCTACCGCATCGTCCAAAATCAGATCGGGGTCCTGGCGAACGTGCGCGTCGCCTCGGCCCGGGCGGCCCAATACGAGGCCTACCTGGACGAGGAACATAGAGCCAACACCCCCGGGCGCTGGATCCTCAAGGCCGCCTCGCTCGTCACCGACGTCGACCAACCGGACAAGCCGACCATCGGAGAGGAAAAGCTCCGAATCGTCATCGGTCGCTACAAGGCGCTCTCCGAAAGACTGCGATCCGAGGACCTGTCCGTGCGCGCCGCGGCGACCCAGGACCTGCTCCGGTTGGAGAGGGCCAGTCTCCGCAAGAAACTGGACGAGAACATGGAAGCGGCCCAGGTCGCCAATTTCGCCATCGGAGTGAGCATCGTCGCCGCTTCAGCCTTCACGGCGGGAATCGCCACCGAGGCCGCGGCCCCGTTTCTGGTGGGCCGCTTCGGGGGGGCGCTGGCCCTCCGAACCATCCAGGCCGCCGCGTTCGCCGGTTCGGAGAGGGCCTTCAATCTCCCGTTTTCGCGCGAGTCCCTCGGCGAGACTTGGGGAAAAATTCGCGAGAAACCCTGGAGCTCCGCCGGGGGATTCGCCGTCGAAACGGCCATCACCGCCCTTATGTTCAAATATATCGAGATCGCCATGGCGCGCTTCGGTCGGTACTTCGATATGGGACTGGAGGCCGTCGCCCGGCTGCGCGGCGTCCCCGCCGACACCCTCCGTGAATCCTTCGTGAGCCGAGCGACGGAAAGGCTCTCGGGCACCGCCTATGAGACCCTGAAGTTCCAGCAGTTCCAGTATTACGTCACGGCGGGACGCCTGGCCGCCAAGGGCGATCCGAATTTCGAGAAAAAGGCCTTCCGGGAGGCCTTCTCCGGCCGGTCGCTTTGGGAGGGGCTCAAATTCCTGGTGGGCATCAAGCTCTTCAACGGCGTGGCCATGCCGGCCTTAAACCCGGCGCTCGAGGGCGTCGGAAACGCGGCCCGGGGCCTGGCCGTTTCGCGCGAGCTCAAAAAGCTTGAGGCCCAAGAAAAGACCCTGAAGGACCGTTTCGAGCGGTTTTTGGGCGAAGGGGAGGGCGATCCCGCGGCCATCGAATCGGACATCCGCTCCTTCCTGATCTCCAAGCGCGACTTTCTTCGGGCGATCCCCGCCGAGCGGCTTTCCGCGACGGCCCGGACGAAGGTTGAAGAGGCCCGGACCGAGACCGAGGGACTCATCGAGGCCTACGAGGGATTCGGCTCTCTCGCCAGACATCTGGACGCGATTCACGCGGACAAGTCGCTGGGAATCGCCTGGGGCGAGCCGGGGAGCGACGTCCATACCTACGCCGGCGACGGCGCCGCTCTCGAACGGGCCCTGCAGCATCCGGGCGTCACGACGATCTCGCTCACGGATCCCCTGACGGGTAAGCCGGTCCTCTTCGGCGAGGCGAGACTCCCCATGGGCATCACCCGGAGCTTCACGTTTGAGCCCGCCGAGAGGCCGCTTCTTCCCCAGTAACTGACCGGGATGGTTTCCTAATATGTGAAATCACACCTCAAAATAAGATTCTTCTTATGTCACA
>DATIGE010000049.1 GCA_035454885.1 bacterium | reverse complement strand
TCTTCATGGCCTACGACTGGCCCGGCAATATCCGCGAGCTTCAGAACACACTGGCGACGGCCGTCCTCTTCGCAGAGGACGTGGACGGTGTCCACGCCATCACCGTTCGGTCCCTTGCCTTCAAGCCTCAGCTCTGGGAGGGAAAAAAGACGTCGGAGTCGCCGGTCAAATTACAGAGTGCCGAGATGGCCGATCCGGTGCTGGCGGAGACGCTCTCGGCCCTCCGGGACAACTGCTACCACCGGGGCAGGGCCGCACAGGCGTTGGGGATCTCCCGGCGAACGCTTTACGCCCGCCTTCGCCGCTTCGGGATTTCAACGGATCTGGTGTCGATCAAGGAACAAATCGACAGATACCTTTAAGGGGAAGGCGACTGGCCTCCGCGTTCTTAAGCTAGGCGGAACTCTGGACCATGGACAAGAAACTCGCGACCCTGGCTTCGGAAATCGGCTTTTTCCGCTCCTGATCCCTTCGTCGCATTCCAACTGAACGGCAACTTTCCCCTCCAAAGGGCGAGCAGGTCTGCGCGGAGTCACACCATGCCGAACCTGAATGCCTACTATTTAAACGCCGTCATATCCGTCTTGTCGCCGGCCGTTCCAATGGCGGGGAAGATGACTGATGCCGGGGATCTCATTCGCGCGTTAACCGCCGCCCAATTGTCAGAGGCGGCAAGATGGTTGCAGCAACTCACCCATTCCGACTTGGAAATCAACCATGCCATTTGGTTTCACAGACAGGTCCAGAAGATTTACGAAGTCCCACAGATCCTTCAAGAAGCGGCCCGTGACCTCGAAAAAAGCCCTTCGCCAAAGTTGGTCCATTCCTATTTCGATCGTGTGGCCGGAATTCTGATTGAAGGGGTGAGAGAGGTTCGGGAACCGTCAGTCGTGACGACCGAGGACGGGAACGATCCTACCATAGGACGTAACCAAGCCACCCTCAGGCATTGTCTTGCGCCGGCGTTAGCCCTCCTCGGAAAGGACGAGTCCTTGTGCTTGACGCCCAATATCACTTTAGGCCGCTATCCCGGCAAGCCTCGCGCGTTGAGACTGACGGTGAAGGACCTTTATCGAACCGCTCTTCGGTCGGAAATGGACGAACTGATGGGAATCTGGTCCGATGATTCCAAAGCTTCCATTCCCGGTCTGAATCAATACGGCCCTTTGCCGCTCTTGCTCCTCGACATCGAGAAATTCGACGATGAAACGCTCTATCTCGAGGACCTGCGCATCAATCGCGATTTGCGACGTCGAGGCATCGGGACGGCCCTTCATGAAAAGCTGTTGGATGCGGCCCGCCTGCTAGATTACCGCTTCCTCGCGTTTCACCTCCATGTGGGTGATTACAAGGCAGTACTGCCCTTTTTCGCCAAGAGCGGCGCCTTCCTCCTATCGGAACTCAAAAAGCCGATGAAATCCCGATTTCGAAGGCTTTCGGAAAAGCAGATAGTGATGGAAATGCCGACTGTCGCGCTGATCCGCTTTTTAGACGACAAGGACGCCAAAAGGTGGGTGGATCCGGAGAGGATCGGAGTCTCCCTGAAAGAGAGGATCGACTTGGCGAAATACTATTACGATACGCGCGAAAACGATATCCTGTTTAGGGATTTCTACGATCTGCCTTCCCCGACCGAGTGAAGATACAGGAACCTTAATCGGTCCGGTTCCCAGTGCCGATGAGCGATAGAAAGCCGGATTTAGTCTCGATCAAGGCTCGGAGAGATCAGTATCTTTGAGCATTCTGAGGCGTCGATCGATCGGCCGGGATTCCGGCTCCGGAACGGCGAGAAGGCGTCGGCTCCATGTGAGTCTTGAGATCGGCGTCGGCGCCGGGGCCAGGAACACGGTCTGGGGCGGCGCAAGTTGGAGATATCCGATGAAGATGAAGCCGTCTCCCCCCAACGGCCACGCTTGATAGCTCTCCTTGTCGGGAAATGACTTCAGTGCCTCAGTTTGGAAATCGGGACTCCTTGAGGAAGGATCCTCCTTCTTCAGGAGAAAGAAGCGGATGAGTCCGGGCCCGACGGGAAGCCCGGAGAAGGAGACATTGCCGTCCCCGGGAGAAGCATCGGTGGTCGTGTCGATGAATTGAGCGGTTTCCCAGCCCTCTTGGTCGAGGGGCTGATAGATGAGCCGTACCTGAACACCGTCCGACTGCGGCCCCCACTGATCCGAAGCGATCCTTGTCTCCGTTTGGTTTCTTTCCAGCAGGAGCTTGAGATCAAGCGCCTCGCCGCCCCCCGGCAGCGTCAAGGGAGGCGGTATGAAGTCGCATCGGATGACCGACGAAAGATCGGGACCGTATTGAAGACGATCAAAGAGGCAGTACCGGGGCAGCGCCTCCGCTATCTCCGATTTGGGGTCGATGGGACCGGCCTTCTCGAAGGCGAGGGGTCCGCTGTTGGCGGGAGGAGGGGGAGGGGCGAAGCGGATCAGGGGGTCGGCTTCGCCCATCTCCGACTTGGGTTCGATCGGGCCCTGTTCGGCGAAGGCGATTCGGTTCGCGACTTCCGGGGCGATCGGGCCGGCCTGGATGGTGCCGGCCTCGGGTCCGGCCGTGTCCCCGGTGACGACGGAATCCTCCGGCCGGCCAGCGAGGGAATCCTCCCCGTCCGTTCCCCGGTCCGTCCCCCCCTTGACGCCCGCCGAGGGGGCGAAGGGGAGACAGCCAGCCAAGAGCAGGAGCAGGGCTATGGAGGCGAATGCCTTCTTCATCATCATAATTAGGAAAAGGATAACCGGGTTATCGTACCAAGGGGTCCGAGGAGTTTGGTGGAAAATCATCGCCCGAGGTCCGCTTGACATAACTCCACGAAACAAGTAGCTTTTTTGAGTCCCCGTAACCTTTCAGGTTCGGGGTTTTGTTTTTCCTATCCATTAAGGATATGATTCTAAGCAAGGGTTTCTACATCGACGCGACCAAGGGGCTGGACCTTTTGAACGTCATCCACGAGGTCCGGAGGGTCGTGAGGGAGGCAAATACGGAGAACGGGACGGCGACCGTCGTGATCCCGAATCCTGGGGCGGCCGTAGCGATTTTGGACACGGGTGACCCGGCCTATAAACCCGAGGACCTCAAAAAAGCCCTCGAGCCCTTTCTTGCCAATCATCTCATCCGTTGTCTGTTGCCCAAGTCGGTGGTGGTTCCTTTCGAGAAGGGAAAGCTCCTCATCGAACCGTTCCAGGAAATTTTCGTGATTGATTACGACACGTCCGGAAGGCGCCGCGAATTCAAGGTGCAGGTGACGGCGGATAACCCGCCGCCGGCGGACAAAAAGGGGGCTGGAGGTCCCCGGTTGGGATGAGTGACGCCGCCAAAAAACTCCGTTTCGACGACAACGACCTCGCCCGGAACCTTTTCGGGGTTCAAGACGAGCACTTGAGGTCGCTGGAGAAGAAGCTGGGCGTCCAGATCCACGTCCGCGGCACGGACGTGAACATCCACGGCACCGAGCCCCAGATCAAACTGGTCGAAAAGATCCTCCTCGAACTCTACGCCATGCTGAAGAAAGGGTTCCCGGTCTACGGGACGGAGATCGAGCAGGCGATCCGCCTGTTTTCCGCCAATCAGGAGGCCAACCTTCAAGACCTCCTGGATGACACGATCTTCATCCCGGCACGCAACAAGTTCATCATCCCCAAGACCCCGCGCCAGAAGGATTATATGGATGCGATTCGGGGCCACGACCTGGTCTTTGGCGTCGGGCCGGCGGGCACGGGAAAGACCTATCTCGCCGTCGCGATGGCCGTGATGGCGTTCTTGAAGAGACAGGTCAGCCGGATCATCCTGGCGAGGCCCGCGGTCGAGGCGGGGGAGAAACTCGGTTTTCTCCCCGGTGACATGATCGAGAAGGTGAGCCCCTACCTGCGCCCCCTCTACGACGCCCTTTACGACATGATGGACTACGACAAGATCGTGAAGCTGACCGAAACGGGCGTCATCGAGATCGCCCCGCTGGCCTTCATGCGCGGGCGGACGCTCAACGGCTCGTTCGTCATCCTGGACGAGGCCCAGAATTGCACGAGCGAGCAGATGAAGATGTTCCTGACCCGCTTGGGGTTCGACTCGAAGGCGGTGGTCACCGGCGACGTGACGCAAGTGGACCTGCCCGCGGGCAGGGTCTCGGGGCTGATCGAGGCCGAACGGATCTTGAAGGGGATACCGGGCATTTATTTCCAATATTTCTCGGAGGAGGACGTGGTGCGCCACCCGCTGGTCTCCGAGATTGTCAGGGCCTACGAGGGATCGCGAAATGATCAATCTTCCAAAAAGGCTTGAGTTCCTGAAGGGTGAATTCTGGTTCCACGCCGCGATGCTGGTCGTCCTTTCCTTGGCCGTCGCCGGACTCATGAACGTCTCGTGGGGGGAGCTTCCCACGGGCGTCGAAATCGGGAGCATCGCGCGGCAGGACATCCGGGCGGACAAGGAGTACGTGATCCTGGACGAGGAGACGACGGAGAGGCTGAGGGCTGACGTTCGCGAGCGTGTTTCCCAGGAAGCGCGCAAGGATCAGATGGGCCCGTTCGACGAGGAGGCGATCGCCGTCCTTCAGGAGAAAGCGGCCTCGGACATCGAGCCCGTCACGATCCGCATCCAGGCGGGTGAAGTCATCGTGCGCAGCGGAGATCCGTTCGACGAGAGGGACGTCCTGATCATCGAGGGGATCCGCAAGGAGAAGAGCAAGGAATTCGGGCGCACAAGGTTCCTGGGCACCTTTCTCTTCGTGAGCCTCTTTCTCCTCGCCTTTTTCTACGTCCTGCGCGGTTCGTTCCGGAAGATCAGGCTCCTGCCCAAGGATTTTATCTTCTTGGGGAGTCTCCTGGTCCTCCTCGTGTCCATCGAACGCACGGCCCTCTTCGTCGTCGGCGCCGTGCGGGGGCTCCTCCCCATCGACGTTCCGTTCTCGTCCTTCTATGGCGTGATCCCGGTCGCCTTCGTCACGATGATGGTCCAGCTCGTGCTGCCGCTCCCCGTCGCCATTCTTTTCGTTCCCGTGAGCGCGGTCATGGCCGGCTTCGTCTTCCAGGGAAACCTCAACTACACCATTTTCCACTTGGTGAGCTGCGCCCTGGGACTTCACCTCATGGCGCGGGTCAGGACGCGCGGGCAGATCCTCGGGGTGGGCTTCAAGCTGGGGGCCGTCCACGCTTTGATGGTCGTCGTTTTCGACATGGTGGGGGTGACCTCCCTCACGGGCCCCTTGGGGTGGGAGGACACGCTGGCGCGCGTCGGTCTCGCGTTTCTCGGCGGACTCATCAACGCGATCGCGGTCCTGACCCTCATGCCGGTCTTCGAGATCGCCTTCAATTACCTGACCCCCATCAAGTTGCTCGAGTACGGGAGCCTCAATCACCCGCTCCTCCGCGAGATGATCGTCCGGGCGCCCGGAACCTACCACCACAGCCACATGGTGGGGACGCTGGCCGAGGCGGCTTCCGAGGCGATCGGCGCGGACGCCCTTTTCGCGCGGGTGGCCTCGTACTTTCACGACGTGGGCAAGATGGTGAAGGCGCCGTACTTCATCGAGAATCAGTCCGCCGCGGGTCTCGAAGACCGGCACGCGAGCCTCGCCCCCTCCATGAGCGCGCTCATCATCGCGTCGCACGTCAAGGACGGCCTCGAGCTCGCGCGCCAGCACAAGCTGCCGCAGAGGATCATCGACATCATCCCGCAGCATCAGGGCACCAAGCTGATCACGTACTTCTACAACAAGGCGAAGGAGAAGGAGGACCCGGAGATGCACGTCGTCTCCGAGCGCGACTACCGCTACCCCGGCCCCAAGCCGCAGACGCGCGAGGCGGGCGTGATCCTGCTGGCCGACACCATCGAGGCCGCGTCCCGGGCGCTCAAGGACCGCTCCCCGGCGAGGCTGGAGGAGGTCGTGCGCAACATGATCAACAAGAATTTCATTGACGGTCAGTTGGACGAGTGCGAACTCACGCTCAAGGACCTCCACACGATCGCCAGGAGCTTCTTGCGCGTCCTCATGGGAGTCTACCACCAGCGGATCGAATACCCGGCCGATGAGGCCGACAAGGCCGCGCGCGGGGCCCCGGTGAGATCAGAAGACGGTACGCATGCCGATAAATATTCTCAATCGAAACCGCTCGGTGAGGATTCCCTTCAGGAGGTTTCGAAGGTGTCTCCGAAGAATATCCACCGCCTTGGGAATTAAGGGCGACGTGAATCTCCTGCTCGTCGGGGACCGCGAGATCCAAAAAATCAACCGGCGCTATTTGCACCATGATTACGCCACGGACGTCATCGCCTTTGAAATGAAAGAGCACGGGGTTTTCGGAGATATCGTTGTCTCGACGGACGCGGCGAAGAGGCAGGCGAGGGAAGAGGGTCACTCGGTGCTGACGGAGACGACGATCCTTGTCGTTCACGGGATGTTGCATCTCCTCGGTTACCGCGACAAGAAGAAGAAGGACCGCGACCGGATGTGGCGGAAGACCAACGATCTGATGAAACGGGTGTCCTGACGTGGCGGCCGTTCTTTCTGGAATCCTCACCGCCTTCAGCCTGCCCGCCGTCCTCGTGACGCCATGGGGATCGCCCCGGCTTCCCGACCTCGGGTGGGCGGCGTGGCTGGCGCTCGTTCCGCTCTATTTTTCGCTTTCGCGCCAAGACCCGCGATTGTCGCCGGGAGCCGCCTTCCGCAAGGGGTTCCTCTACGGCTTCGTTCATTTCGGGCTGACGCTCTACTGGATCGTCATCGCCCTGCACCGTTACGGGGAGGTCTCGCTCGCGGTGAGTTTTCTGACCCTCGGGGCCGGCGTCGCCCTCATGGCGTTTTTTCCCGCCGGGGCCGCGTGGGGGGCCGTCCGCCTGCGCGAACGGGGAGCCCCTTTCGGGGCTTCTTGGCTTCTGCTGACCGTCGCGCTGGAATTTTTGAGGAACTTCGTTCCATTCGGCGGATTTCCCTGGTCGAGTCTTGCTTATTCGCAACGGTCGTTCACGACGCTCCTCCAGATCCTCGACGTGACGGGGATCCAGGGGATTCTGATGCTGATTTTGTTGGCGAACGTCGGAATCGCTGAAATTTGCAGGCGACATCGTGAGAGGGCGAATACAAGATTCGCCCCTGCACTTGTCTTCGCCGGTCTCTTGGCCGCCTCGCTGGTTTACGGCCATTTCCGCCTCGAAGAGGTTCGGCGGGACGTCGCCGCGCGCCCCGTCATGACGGTGGGAATCGTCCAGGGCAACATCCCGCAGGAGGAGAAGTGGCTGAGCGAAAAGATCGAGGCGATCATCGCGCGCCACGTTGCATTGACGGAAAAGTTGCTGCAATCTTCGCCCGAGCTGATCTTCTGGCCCGAGGCCGCGTTTCCCGCCGTCTTGCCGCCCGAGGTCACGAGGATCCAGGAGCTCGAAGGCGTGACGGCGCCCCTCCTCATGGGCGTCGTCCGTTACGACGGCGTCATCCCCGAGGACTGGCCCCCCAAGGAGACGGACTCGTTCAAGCTCTACAACAGCGCGGTCTTGCTCAAGCCCGAGGGCGAGATCGACGACCGCTACGACAAGGTCCACCTGGTCCCCATGGGGGAATACGTGCCTTACCAGAAGTTGTTGCCTTTCCTGCATGGGGTCGCCGAGGACATGAGCAGCTTCACGGTTGGGCGTGGATTTCATTTGATGGACGTGGAAGGCCGGAAATTCGGCGTCACCATTTGCTACGAAGACCTCTTCCCGGAAATCTCGCGGACCTTCACGCGCGCGGGCGCCGATTTTCTCGTGAACCTCACCAATGACGGCTGGTACGAGCGCTCGTCGGCGGTTTTCCAGCACTTCGATTTTTCCCGTTACCGGGCGGTCGAGAACCGCCGCGCGATGGTGAGGGTCACCAACACGGGCGTGACCGCCGTCTTCGATCCCACCGGCGAGATCCGGCAGGGGGCCGTCCTTCCTCCCTTTGAGGAGGGGACGCTCCTCGCGACCGTTCCCTTGGGCGGAGTCGCGAGCCTCTACGCGCGCTGGGGCGACTGGTTTTCTTGGGGTTGTGTTGCCGCCCTCGTCTTGCTAATTCCGAAAACGTTCTCGAGGAGATCCCATGTCCAAGGAAATTAAGGAACGCCTGGAAACCCTGAAGACGAAGGCCGACGCCCTCCGGAGGCGGCTTTGACCTCCCCCGCAAGAAGGACCGCCTGCTAGAACTCGAAAATCTTTCCCGCGCCGAAGGATTCTGGAACGACCAGAAGGCCGCCGGCGCCGCCGCCAAGGAGATGGACGCCCTCCGCGCCGCGCTCGATCAGGACAAGAAGGTCGGAGCGGAGATCGCCGACGTCGAGTCCGTCTTGGAATTGATCCAAGAAGCGCCCGATGCGGAGCTTGAGGTTGAGGCGAAATCGAAGCTCGACCGTCTGGAGGCGGAGCTCTCCGACCTCGAGTTCCGGCAGATGCTCTCGGGAGAGCACGATCAAAAAAACGCCATCCTCTCGATCAACGCCGGGGCCGGGGGGACCGAGTCCTGCGACTGGGCGGAGATCCTGCTCCGCATGTACCGCATGTGGGCGGACCGTCATGGATTCGCCAACGAGGTCATCGATTTTACGCCGGGCGATCAGGCGGGTTTCCGTTCGGCCACGATGACGGTGAACGGGCCTTATGCCTATGGGTGGCTCAAGGCGGAGATCGGCGTGCACCGCTTGGTCCGGATCTCGCCGTTCGACGCCAACAAGCGCCGTCACACCTCGTTCGCGTCGGTGTTCGTGCTGCCGGACGTCGAGGACACCATCGAGATCGAGGTGAAGGAGTCGGACCTTCGGATCGACACGTTCCGATCGAGCGGCGCGGGAGGACAGAAGGTCAACAAGACCGACTCCGCCGTCCGTCTGACCCACCTGCCCAGCGGCATCGTCGTGGCCTGCCAGAACGAGCGGTCGCAGCACCGCAACAAGGACACGGCGATGAAGATCCTCAAGGCCCGCCTCTACGAGCGCGAGGTGGAGAAGAAGAACGCCGAGCGGGACAAGATCGAGGATTCGAAGATGGGCATCAACTTCGGGTCGCAGATCCGGTCCTACGTCCTCCAGCCCTACCGCATGGTCAAAGACCACCGGACGGATTTCGAGATGGGGGACGCGATGCGGGTCCTGGACGGCGACTTGGACCCTTTCATCAAGGCGTATTTGTTGCAGGCGCCGGAATCACCGTAGCGGAATCTTGTATTTCTGCAGTTTGATGTAGAGCATCGCGCGCGAGAGCCCCAGCTTCTTCGCCGCCCGCAGCTTGTTCCAGCCGGTCCCCTCCAAGACCCGCAGGATGGTCTCCCTCTCGAACTGGGCCCGCTTTTCGTGGAGGTCGACGGCCTCCTTTTTCGGGACGCCGGGGACGAAACCGGATTGGCCCAAGACGTTGGGCGAGAGGTCCGTGGGGGAGATGGAGGTTTGGGAGGCCAGGGCGGCCCGCTCGACCTCGAGTCTCAGCTCCCGGACGTTTCCCGGCCAGTCGTATTCGTGCAGGATGCCCATCGCGGATTTCTTGATCCCCCTGTGCAGGTTCTGCGTTGTCGAAAGTTCCCTCAGGAAGTGCGCGATCAGCGGGCCGACGTCCTCCTTGCGCTCGCGGAGCGGGGGGATGCGGACTTCGGAGCCGGTCAGGGCCCGTTGGAGCTCCGGCAGGAGAAGTTCTTTCTTCACGGCCTCCTTCGGGTCCACGCGCGTGGAGAGGACGACGAAGACGTCTTGCGATGTCGCCAGCCTCTTCGCCAGATCCCGCTGAAAGGGGGCGGGCAGATCGGTGATCTCGTCGACGTAAAGGGTTCCGCCGCGGGCGTCGTCAAAGAGGCGCGTGAGCGCCTCGAGTCCCTCCGGCGAGGATTTTTGCCTTGGAAGCTGCGAGGCGGGCTCGCGCCGGAACGGCCCGGCGCCTGCTTCTTGGTGGAGGAGCTTGGCCAGAAATCCCTTGCCGACGCCCGCTTCGCCGACGAGCAGGACGGGCCGCTTGAGCCTCGCCATCGCGGGGACCTGCGTGACGATGTGCCGCATCACAGCCGAACGGGCGACGACGGGACCGGCGACCTGCGCTTTTTTGAGCTCTTCCTCGACCGTCTCGGCCCACTCGGACTTCTTCTTCAACTCCTCCTCCAAGCGCGCGTTCGTCTCCTCGAGCCGCGCCCGCGCCTCCTCCAGGGCCTTCTCCCGGCGGAGGGCGTCGTCGTAGAGCCGGGCGTTTGCGAGGGCGAGGCCCGCCTGGTCGGCCAGCGCCTTCAAGAGGGCCAGATCCTTGTCGGCGAAGAGGCTGGCGGCGTCGGCGTGGTCGAGGTAGAGGGCCCCCAGCATCTCCCGGTGGACGAGGACGGGGGTCGCCAGGATCGACCGGAGCTTCAAGGCCTGGACGCTCTTGAATTGCTTCAGATCGGATTCCTCCTGCGCGTCGTGGACCAGGAGCGGCATGCGTTTTTCCAAAACCCGGTCGATGATCGTCCGGCTGAGCAGGTCCTTCCCGCCGGGGAGGTCGCGCTCCCGGAAGTGGCGGGCGGCCTTCACCTTCCAGGTCCCGCGCTTCCACTTGCCGTACTCGGGCATGATGAGAAAGCCACGCTCGGCGCCGGTCAATTCGATCGCCGCGTCCAAGACCATGCCGATCAGCCGTTCGGGGTTCTTCTCCGACACCAGGCGGCGGTTGATCTCGACCAGTTTCCACAAGGAGGTCTCCGCCACCGGTTCTCGGGAAACGCGGAGGGCCTCTTCGGCCTCCCAATAAAGGGCGTAGCGCGGCGCTTCGGCGAGCCCCGCGCGATAGGCGATCGGCACCGACTTGCGGTCTTTTTCGAGGAGTTCCTTGAGTCCACCCAAGCTCTTCTCGGCCTCCGCGGCTTGATTTTGGGCGAGCTTCAACTGGGCCTTCGTCGCTTCCGCCTGGAACTTGTCCTGGGGCGTCGACGCCTTCATTTCGATGCCGGCAAGCCGCCGTTCGGCCTGGTCCAAGTCCTTTTTTTGGGAGATCTGGAATTGCAGCTTCACGAGCTCCAGGCGGCAATGCGCGTCGGGGAGGTTCGACTTCGAGACGGCCGCGGAGGCCCGGGCGATGCGATCGGGGAGGTCCCGCCATGAGTGCGCGCGGAGCCCGTTCTCCGCGGAGGCAACCCGCGCGAGCGCCAAGTACATCGGCGACGGGATCTTTTGAAAGATTTCCGCGGCTGTCTCCAGGTGCCGGTCGGCTTCGGCGAAGTCGCGACGCCACATGGCGGCGTCGGCGGCCAGCAGGAGATTGTAGCCGTCCATCAACGTCATCCCCAAGGCGCCCGCGAGGTTCTCCGATTTGGCGAGATGGGCCTCCCCCTCATCGACGGCGCCGACGGAAAGATACAAGTTGGCCATATTGGAGAGGAGGATCGCCAGGAGGTAGGAATTTTTCAGCCCCTCGGCCGCCGCGAGCGCGTCCTGATAGAGCTTCAGGGCGTCCGAGATCCTTCCCTGCTGCTGGCGGACGGCGGCCAGGTTCATCGCGTTGGAGACGACGCCGGCCTTTTCGCCGAGGGCGCGCATCCCCGTCAGGGACCGTTCAAAGCAGTCCGCGGCCCGGTCGAGCCGGCCGCGGTTGTAGGCGGCCAAACCCAGGTAGTTGTCCGCGCGCGCGCGGTTCAGGGCGCTCCCGCCCCGTTCCGCAATCCGGGAAAGGGGCTTTTCGGCCGCGTCGTAGTCCTCCAAGAAGATCCGGGCCAGGGCCCGGACGATCTCGAGACCCTCGGAGGACCCATTCGCCGCTGCGGCCTCGCGGTAGCGTCCCCGCTGGATCGCGATCCTTGCCTTGACCTCGTTCAAACGTCCGGCCCACTCCGTTGCGCCCCGCGCCCCCGCTCCTTGAAGGGCGTTCAGATATTTTCCGATCCTCCGCTCTTCCTCCTCCAGGAAGGATTTCGGGGTGGTGACCGACGGGAGGTCCAGGACACGACCCACCTGGTCCATGTAGTCCTGAATGTCCTGGAAGAAGACGGCCTCGTCCTCCGTGTTCTTGAGACCGCGATGAACCTCGAAGGACGCGCCCGCCTCGCGGTTCAACGCCGTCAGGACCTCCAGGGCGTCGCCCGGCCGGTCCCCCGGATCCTTGGCCAAAAGCCTTCGCAGGATCTTCTCGAGGGCCGTCTTCCACGGGTGTTTGGCGAGCCCCCAGTCCATGCCGTCGACCGGCGTCTGAAGATGGAACTTGAGGATGCCCTCCGTTGTGATCGGAAAGGGGAGTCGCCCCCGGTTGACGAGTTGATAAAGGATGAGTCCCAGGGCGTAGAGATCGGAGCGCGCGCCCCTCTCGCCCTTTTGGATCACCTCGGGGGCCATGTAGGCGAAGGTCCCCGCGGGAAGATCCCGCATCTTCGGTCCGTCGTTCTTCTGTGCGAAGGACAGCCCGAAGTCGATCAGCTTCGCCCGGCCGGTCTTCGCGACGATGAGGTTGGAGGGTTTCAAGTCCCCGTGCACCACCTCCCGCGAGTGGAGGTAGGAGAGGGCGCGGCAGGTCTGGGCGAAAGGGTCCCAAAAATCCTTCAGGGCGGTGATCTCCCCCCCGTCGACGTATTCGAAGACGAGGTAGGGCGTGCGGTCGCGATCCTCCAGCCGCCCCGCGGAGAGGACCTCCACGATGTGGGGGTGGTAGAGGGATCGCAGGAGTTCGAATTCCTTCGTCGGGTCGGTCGTGACGGAGGAGAGGAGTTTCAGGGCGCAGGGGCGGTCGCCCTGAAGTTTATCCAAGACGAGAAGGGTCTTGCCGAAGCCCCCCTCGCCCAGGACCTTGACTGTCTCAAAACGTCCAGCCAGGATGTCCACGATTCGAAAATTCTACCCGCCTGGAGAAAGAGCGTCAAAAAAAATAGACAGGAGGATACGACCGCGCCGGAAACTTTCCGCGCCCGCGGGCCGATAATGCCTTATAATAGGCTCGCCATGAGACGACACTCATTTCCTATCCTCATCCCTTTCGTGGTCCTTGGACTCGGGGCGTTGACGGCCTCCTGTCTCCAAAAGGGAGGGACCGGGGGAGGGTTTTCCGCGGACATGTCCGGACCCGATGGCGGAGCCCCGGTCCCCGTGGCGGCCGCGCCGGTTCCCCCGGCCGACGCCCCCCAAGACACGCCGCCCATGGCCGGTCCTACGCCCGCCGAGGAGTGTGAGGAGAAGGACGGCATCAACTGCCCCGAGAAGCTCGCTTTGAGCCGCGCAACCCTGTGCGTGCGGTCCGATCTCTCCGTGAACCCCCTCCTGACGGGGAGCCAGGCCCTGGCGACGACGGTGAAGCCCATGGCCAGCGGGGCCCTGGTCGACGTCGAGATCGTCACCTACAAAGACAAGGCCGGCGGGGATCCCTCGGACACGCTGGCGGTCCCGGGATTCGAAGTCTCTGATCTCAACGTCTCGGAGCCCGACCTCAACCCCGAGAAGCCGGGCAAGCAGATCGGCGTCGAGGCCGACGGCTCGGTCCTCTTTCACCTCGTGGCGGGCGTCAAGACCGGTTACTACGAGGTTCGCGTGACCGGCGACGTCGACTCCGCCGTCGGCGACCTGACGGTCGAGAATTGCTCCGCCCCGTCAGAAGAACTGTCCAGTCCAGTAGACAGTTCCGTGAAACCTGTCATCAAATATTAGGGCCTTTTCTCCTCGCCCCCGTCGAGGTCGAATCCAAAACAGTAAGTCATATTAATGCGTTATAGCGACCGCTCCTTTGGCACCGCGATTGCTCTATCCCCCGTCATGGAGGTCGTTATGAAAAAAACTCAACTCCTCGCCGCCATCTTGTCCGTCCTCGGACTCGCGGGGCTTGCCGCCTGCGGGAGATCGGACGAGCAGGTGATCGAGATGTCCGAACCGTCCGAAAGCGTCTGCGCCGCGGATGCCGATTGCTCCGAAGGCCTCGTCTGCCAGGAGGGGGCCTGCGTCGAGGTGGTGGTGCCCGAGGGGCCCGAGGTCGAGCCTGAGCCTGAGCCGGAGGGTCCGGTGGCCTGCGCGGCGAACGACGAATGCGAATCCGGAAAGTGCTCCGCGGAAACGCTTACCTGCGTGGATGCCTGCCCGTTCAACAAATTCTGGAAGACGCCCGTGGGGCAGGTGACCGGCGCGTGCGAGGAGTTTTCCCTGACTTTCAAGCCGACGGTGGCTCCGTCCTGTGTCACCGATGCCGACTGCCAGGACGGCTACGTTTGCGCTTTGGGCCAGTGCGTGAAGCCCGATCCGAATCCGGAAGAGGGCTGGATGTAATCCGCCTCCGTGGAACGGCGACGGCGTGAAGAAGGAGTTTCTTATGAAGACACGTGCTTTCGTGGTTTTGATCGCCCTCGGTCTCTCCGCCTGCGGCGGAGGAAAAATGGCCGGCGAGGCGGCTTCCTCCTCCTGCGATGCCTTGCAGGCTAAGGCGGGCGAAGTGATCACCTGCTCGGCCCCGGGTTTCGAAGAGGGGTGCACGCTCTTCCTGGGCAGCACGCCGGTCGCGGCGGCTTACGACACCGAAAGGGGCGCCGTCACCTTCGAGGTTCCGGCGATGCCGGCCGGATTCCGGGACATCCTCTACGCCTGCGGTGCCGAAGCGCCCGAGACGCTCCAGAAGAACTTCAAAGTTCTGCCCTCCTTCGACGCCGCACCCGGAGCGGAGAAGGGGGCCGGAGAGGAGATCCTGCCGGAGAATCCGGCGGGCGAGGGACCGGCGGGCGAGGATCCTTCCACGCCGGGCCAGGATTTGGTCGTCGGCGGCGAGATCTCCGCCGGAACCGGTTCCGGGGCGTTTGCGTCCCTCGAGGGGACGGCCGACGTCCACGAGACGCATCTCAAGATGATCCGCGTCCACTGGAAGGTTTCCGGGGATGTCCAGGAGGCCTATATCCACGCGGCCTTCAATCGATTCTCGAATGATGGCGCCGAGAGCGACCCCTGCGGCAAGATCGGAGGGCGTTACCTCGCGGTCAATGACGACGGAAATCATTTCAACGAGGGCAGCGCGGATGCCGAGGCGGCCGCCCCCTACCTGACGGGTACGCTCTGTCACGACAACGGCGATTGCGCCGGCCTCTCGACGGGTAAGACGCCCGCGGCCGACGTGGGCCTCAAGGCCGACGTCACGCCCGGCAAGCCCCAGCGCATGCCGGCCCCGGACGCCCCGGTCTGTCGGATCGATCTGAAGGCCCCGTTCATCGACAAGGGAGTCTCCGAGGGCGAGTTCTTTACGCTCTCCCACCAGAAGGAGATGCGCATCGTCCTTATCGCCAAGACCCAAAACGGGACCGTCATCCGCGACGAGAGGACCTGGAAGGCGCCGAGCCCGGCCATCACGGAGTCGGAGGCCCAGGTGTCCGAGGACGGCCGGAAGGCCACCATCCGGATCGAGTATGACGACGCCGTGAATTCTCCCCGGCTCAAGGGCTGCTCGGAGGAAGACGTCACGCAGGATTCTTACCAAAAGGACGGCTCGGGGACTTATGTCGCGGAGTGCCGAATCGGCGCGGGAGAGAACACGATCCGGGCGACCGTTTACGGAGTGCGGAGCTCGGTGATCAAGGACTTCAAGGTCGTGGGCAAGGGGTTACAGGCCTCGGGTGACCTCCTGGGCCCCAAGCCGGGCATGCCCAAAAGGTTCCACCTGGAGCTGACCTCGGAAGGGGGCGGGATGGAGCACCCGGACGGATCCGAGGTCGCGAACGGGACCTGCAACAAGACGGAGGTCCGTATCTTCCATTTCTTCAACTGGGAAGGAGAGAACGTCGAGACGGTGACGGTCGACGGGGCCGGGATCGACCTGGATCATTCTCAGATGCCCGAGGGCAAGGACGGTTTCGACGCCGGCTACCTCAAGATCTACGAGGACCTGGGCGACCAGGACGGCACATGGGACGCCGAATTGCAGTTTACGATCCGCGTGACCTTCCGCGACGGCACCCAGGAATCGAAGACCTGGCACATCGACGGCTGGAGTTGTCACTAGCTTCCTTATACGAGCCATAGCGAGCGCTGTCCCGCGGAAAGAGTGGCTAAAATCCACGTATTTTGACCACTTGCGTGTTTCTAGGTTAGAATGAAACTCCATATGGGGTTTCCGCCGATAATCCCCCGTACGGGGAAATCATGAAAAAGAGACTTCTACTCACCGTCTGGGTGTGCGCCGTCCTTCTTGCCTCTTGTGGTGGAGGAGGGGGCGGGGACCTCACCGACGGGTCCAAGACCTCCGCCTTGAGCGCCTGCGAACCCGCCTCGGGGCCGATCGGCACCAAGGTCGTTTGCGCCGCCAAGGGCATCGAGGAGGACAGCACCCTCTTTTTTGGAAAGGGAAATCCCATCGACTACACGGTGAACGCGGAGGAGGAGACGGTTGCGTTCACGGTCGTGGCGGGGCTCCCCGGCGAGAGGCAGATTTTTTGGCAGGCCGAGAGCGGCGTCCACCCGATCGGGGTGTTCGATCTGACGGCGGTAACCTCCGGTGAACCGGCGGTTCCGGCGGACACGACGGCGCCCGCGGGCGGAGAGGCGGGGGATGTGATCAACCCGATGGAACCCGGCGGGCCGACGACGGGCCCCGCGACGGGCGGCGAGGTTCCACTCCCGGATACGGACGGCGACGGCGTCGCCGATGCGTCGGACGCCTGCCCCGGCACGGTCTCCGGCACGGCCGTGGACGGGAAAGGATGCCCTCTGTCTCCTCCAACACCGACCGGGGCGGAGATCGTCAAGTTCGTCGTCGAAAAGTCGGCGGCCCCGGGAGCCGAGCTCATGACCTTCCACGTGGATTTCGAATTCGTCAGGGCCAAGGAGGCCTACGTTTGGGGCAATGTCCTCAACCGGACGCCTTCGGACGGAAGCCTGGCGGCGGCCGAACAGTGCAAGATCCAGGGGGATCGCTCCCTCAGGACGAACGAGATCGGAAAGAAACTGAACCCGGGCACCGATCCGTACACGAAGCTGCCGGTGGAAGGGATCCTCTGCGACAACACGAACTGCAGGAGCTCCTCCTCCTCGGCCCAGTTGGACTTCAGTCCCAAGGATGGGAGCCGTTTCAACGACGTTCTCTTGAAGAAGGACCTTTACGCCTACCAGAACATCGAGGTGTTGAAGCAGGTCGAAATGGACAACAAGATGGTCGCCGTGTCCCCGGGCATCGTTTTTGAGATCGCCGAGAAGAACCCCTCCTGTCGCCTGGACCTGAAGAAGGACGGCAATCTCGTGACGGCCGGCGAGTTCTATTTCCGGAGCCACGCCCAGTACGGCAATCTCTGCCTCGTGTTGCTGGGGGACGACAACGCCTGGAAGGTGCAGTGCGTGACCGGCGACAAGCTCAAGGCGTCCAACGTCGCGATCACCGCAAGCTCGGTGAGCGTGCCATCGGACAAGATGGCGGTCACTCTCAAACTCGATTACTCCCCGGGCACGTCCGCGCAGGCGACGGGGTGCTCCCAGAAGCCAAATACGATGGTGCAACCCAACGGGCTCGGCCACTATGAAGGCGAGTGCGCGATCAACGCCCTGACCAAGGCGATCGACGTGACCGTCTACGGCGTCGGCGAGAACAACAAGCAGAAGAAATCGTACACGATCGAGCTTGGGTCCCCGACCGTGACGCTCAAGCCCATGGGCACCGTGCCTCTGGAGAACGAGACCGGGGACTTCAAGGTTCAGTACAAGGCCGTCCGCAACTTCACGATCAAGGAAGAGGACTCGGTCCTGCAGAGCGGCGAAGCATCTTGGTTCCAGCAGACCTATTTTGAAGGCTTCAAGTCGGATAATGGTTATAAGAATGCATCGGCGCCCTCCGAATTCTCGGGCGACAGGCCCGTCACTCAGGACATGAGCCACAACGAATGGTGGTTCGGCATCAAGGACTTTGACGGAAAAGAGGAGTTCAAGAAGTACACGTCGCCCGGATACCCGAAGACGTTCAACCTCAGTCAGACCAGCGGCGGAGGCGGCATGGATCTAAGCGGCAGCGCTTGCAATACCGGAGGCGTCAAAATCTACCACCTGTTCAACTGGAGCGGTAAGAACATCAAGAGTCTGAGTGTTGCCGGAGACGACGCACAAACGGTCGGCATAGACACCGGCCATTCCCAACTGCCCACGGGCGCGGCGGGAGAGCACTTCGGCACCGTCAAGATCTACCGTGATCTGGGCTCCAAGAGCGATACCTGGACCGCAGGAATGAACTTCACGGTGACGGCGACCTTCCTGGACGACTCCACGACGACGCGCCACTGGAACATAACCGGCTGGAGCTGCAATTGATCCGAAAGAATAAAGAGTGAGGAGAAGCCTATGAAACGCCTTTCAATCTTCGAGTCCCTCTACGTCCTGGCGGTCTTAAGTGTGGCGATGGCCGGTTGCGGCGGTGGCGGAGGAACGAAAATCGAGGGGGAGCCATCGGGATTGAGCGCCTGCACGCCGCCCTCGGCCTCGGCCGGGGCCACGGTCGTCTGTGAGGTCAAGGGGATCAGCGAGGACTGCACGGTCTTTTTCGGCGGCAAGCCCGTCGAGTTCGTCTACCACCCCGAGAACGAAACTGTGGAGTTCACGGTGCCGCCGAGCCTGCCCGGAGACAAGACCATACACGCCCAGTGCGGGGACAGCGGCGTGAAGCTGATCGAGAAGAATTTCAACGTTCCGGGCGTCGGGGCGGGTCCCGAAGGTGTGACGCCACCGGAAACGCCGCCGCCTTCCACGGCCGAGGGCGAGACGATCACGCCCTCCGGCGGCGAGACGACGGGCACCGGAACCACCGGCGGCACGACGGGCGGAACCACGGGGGGTGAAACGTCCCCGGCGGAGCCCCCGGCGCCGACGGCCGCGACGATCAATTCCTTCAACGTGACCAAGGTGACCGCGGGCGCCGAGATGAACACCGTCAAGATCGACTGGAGCTTTTCGGGCGCCAAGGCGGCCTACATTTGGGGCGACTTCAACCGCGAGGCCACGGACGCCGGACTCGCCGTCCCGGAACAGTGCAAGCTCGTGGGGACGCGCCACCTGGTGACCGGACCCGATGGCAAGAAGCTCAATACGGGGTCCGATCTGTACAACAGCAATCTGCCTTTCCTGGAGGGTGTGCTCTGCGACAACGCGAATGCGTCGACAGACGACGACTGCAAGTCCGTGAGCTCGACCGCCTTCCAATTCAGCCGTCCCCTTGAGGAGAGGGATGTCTATGCTATCCAGCTCGAACTCAAGGAGCAGATGTTGAAGGACATCACTCTCCAGAAGGACAAGGTGATGGAGATCGGCCCGATCATTCCTGTTTTTGTCGAGGAGACGAATCCCAATTGCCGGATCGATCTCGCCAAGGATGATGCCTCACTGATCACGACGGCAACCATTTACACCCGGCCGCTCGTCCAACACGCCCAGTTCTGCCTCGCCTTGAAAGGCTCGGATGAATCGTTGATTGTGCAGTGCAAGAGCTATGAGGCGCCTAAGGCAGGGCTTTCCGTGACGGGTGCTCAAATGACCACCAAGGCGGGGGATGACCGGCCCAAGGTGAAAGTGTCTCTCTCCTACACCAACGTCATCGCGCTTCCTTCTGTCGCGGCCGCGGCCGGTTGCTCGCCGGAGACGGGTACGAGTTGGCCCGCCCTGGCGGGGGCGACCGGCACCTTGAATGCGTTGTGCGATCTTTCCGGTTTGACGGCGAACATCACGGCGACGGCACACGGCATCGGAGAGAACAACAAGGAGACGAAGAAAGTCGTCGCAACGCTGGGGAGCCCGTCCCTCGAGTTGAGATGGGACAACGACCCCGACACCGAGCCCGAAGTTTGGCTTGCAGGGGGTGGGGTTGGCACCGCAGACGACTCAGGAACCGTGAGATTCATCTGGAGGATCAAGCAGGACTACACCGTCAAGGAAGACGGGGGCGCGACCTTGGATTCCGGCAATATCCCTTGGGGTGTGAAGTTCATCCGGTTTTACGGCGGCGTCTCGGAGCAGAATTCCCCTTTGAGGAAAGAGCAGCCGGTGACCCCGGGCGAGTCGCAAGGGACCGTGACCATGAATCGAGACCACGGGCAGTATTATTGGGCGGCAATCGGCGTCGATTTAAGCGGCAACACGTTCGGGTACGCGTGGAAGGATTGGCCTTATGTACCGGAGTTTAGCGTCACAGGTGAGGCCATCACCAGTCAGTGGGTGGATTCCTTCGACGATTGCTGCGGAGGATGGGACTGCGACGACGAATGCGGTCCTTGCGCCGAGACGGAAGGTACCCATATGACGGTCGGTGCCACATGGTCAGGGAAAAATATCAAAACAATCACGTCGGATTGCGGCAATCTGACCATCAATCCGCCCGCGAAGGAATACGGGTCTCAGGGCGGCTCCCTTTCGGGCCAATTTAATATGGGCAATTCCTTTCCGGCCAAAACCTGCAAGTTCACGGCGACGGGCTATAACGGAACAACGCTTGAGGACACGTCGACCTGGAACGGCAGTTGCCATGACGTGGCGTGGTAATCGTGATTCTCAGTCGGAGTTCGAACAGGCAAAAACCACGCCGCAATTCAGAAGAAAGCCGGGGTCGAGCTTTTTCTTGAGACCCAGGAATTTCTGGTAGATGACATCTCCGAAATAGGCCCTGTAATCTGTGCCCGGCGAAACCACCTCCGACTGGATGTACCGCCGGTAGGGCGTTGCGTGACGCGCGGCCACAAGACTCATGACGTCCCGCTCGACGGCCAGCACGAGCGAGGGGTCCGGCCGAACGGGCGAGCCCCAAATTCCCACTCCGACAAAATCCATGTTCGCGGGAAAAATGAGCGGCGGATTGAAGGAGACGAACTTGATCGGGTAAACGTAGTCCTGGCGGTAGAGGAACGTCTTTGCATGGGTCTCCCGGATCCGCTGGATCGCCTCTTTCGCCGCGTCCAACTCGGCCGTGGGGACGAAAAGGGTGAACCAGTAAAGCGGTTCCGCATCGCCCGCGTTGATCGGGGGAACCGTTCCCTCTTCGTTCAGGGGATAGAGCGGATCTGGCCCCAAGATCTTGAGCTTGGCGGAGACGACGATCCCCAGCTGCCCCATCGAACCGAACATCCAAGGGAAGAGGTCGTCCCCAGGGCGGATCTGCAGGACGTCACCCGCTCCGGTTACGAGCGTCATTTCAAGGACGTTTTCCCAAAATCCGCCGTGGACGTCGGATCGCCCGCCGATGCCGCCTGCAGCGATAAAACCGCCGACGGTGGGGCCGCCCTGCCCGTCGTTGGTTACGGGTAAGCGAAATTTTTGGTCCTTCAGGAAGGCGCGCAATTCATAGATGCCCATGCCGGCGCCGACCGTGATGCTTCCCGGTTCGCCGAATCGATAGCCCCTCAGACGGTCGGTGAGAATCAGCAATTCCCGGCTGCGGGGCAGGCTCGCGCCGTTCATCGAGTGGGCCTTTCCGCGGACCCGGATGGGGGTTCTTGACTGGTTGGCTTTGCGGACGAGTGCCACGACCTCCTCGAGAGAGGACGGATGGGAGGATTCGTACGTATCGGCGCTCAGCCTGAGTTGGCCGAAGTCCTTGAGCGGTCCCGAGACTGTGGACGGCGGTGACGCAGGGGTGGCGAGGTGCAGTGCGATGACGGAGACGATCAGGTAGCCGGTGATCAGCCAGGCCGTGCGTTCGACCGTCGACTTCTTTTCCTTGCCCCGCAGGCTGAAAAAAGTGGGGAGGACAAAGGCCCCAAGAATAAGCGCGATGTGCAGGATCGGGACGCCTTTCCCGTAGAGCACGAACAACGGCCCCATCAGAAAGCTGAGCACGATGCAGGAGACGAGCCGATGGGTCGCGGCTAACGACCATCCTCGGCCGGATAAAACAACGTACAAAGTGCGGGTCCCCGTTGCCTCGTCGCCGGGGACATCTTTGTAGTCCTTGAAGGGAGAGGAGGCGGCGAAACCGATGAACGCGGCTCCGGCATAGGCCAACTCCATTCCGGTCAATTCATAACGTCCGGTGCTTGCCATGCCGATCAGAAGCGCCAGCGATGCGACCAGGCCTTCGATCGCGTAATTGATCGGAAAGATCCGTTTCAGCCGGGTCAAAGGGTGGTGATAGGCGGCTGTGAAAAGGAGGTAGAGGAGATAGAGATAGCCCAGTTTCGGCGCCGCAAAGCAGACGGTCAACGCGAGCCAGACGATCAAGCCATGGACGGCGATCAGGTCGTCCCGATCGATGCGGGTGACGCGTTGATTGAGGGCGTCCGAATCCCGGTCGTAATAGTCGTTCGCGGCCACGACACCCTGATGGATCAGGAGGACGATCAACGCCTGCAGCCAGGTCATGGGGCGGATGTTTCCGATGTCCCCCGCAAGCGCCGCCCCCAGAAAGACCAGTGCGACCCAGGGTAGGCTGTGATTGACGCGTTTCAGCGAAGGAAGGAAGTTCCGGAAGTTCAGGGCCACGTAGAGGACGAAGGACAGGAAGAGGTACCCGAAGCCCCGGGCTGACCCTTCCTTGAGGGAGCCGAAGACCGCGTTCCCAAACTTCGGATACAGGGTGACGGTCGCGATCAAGAAGAGATAGCCCAGGGCCGCCCCGAGCAAGGTGCGCCACGGCGACCGGGAACGCAGGAATAGATAGACGGCAAAGGCGACGAGGGCGGACCAGGCGGCGATAGCTTCGCTGTACGAATTTCCGGCGCCGTGGAGCGTGGGGTAAAAGCGGTCCAGATAGAAATACCGGAAATTACCGGGGCCAAGCCAAAAGACGTCGATGAGCGGGGGCAATAGCCCGACAAGGATTCCAAAGACGACGGACCGGGAGACCTTTTTCCAGCTTTCCCCCAGGAGAGTCGACGCGATCAGGGTGAATCCCAGGAAAGTGGCAAGGTAAAACGCCGTGTAATGCGAGAGGATGCTCAAGCCCAAGCCCAGGCGGGCGAGATAGATCTCCTCCACCGTGCGTCCTACGCCGACGGCGAGGACGATGAAAAACAAGGGAGCGGGATGATAGGGTCGGCCCTCGAGGCGGTCCAGTGCCTTGTTAAAGTGACGCGTCATTTGAATCTTGAGTCTGGTGAACGTGTAACCCTTGGGTTACATTGAGTCAAAAGAATGCGCATTTTCGCCCTGACGGTCGCGATGACATCGCTGGCGGCCCTATTTTTTGGATGTGCCTCTCCAGAACGGGGAGAAATATCCCCGCCCGTCCCATTGGCAAAGCAGCAGGAGCTCTATGAGACATTGCGGAACAGAGACCCCCAAGCGCCTCACCTCGTCGAATTGCCACCCGGCTCGCCGGAGTTTCCGCAAAATCCAAAAAATCCGCTGACCAAGGCCGGGGTCCAGCTGGGGCGCTGGCTCTTTTACGACCCGATCATTTCCGGGGACAATACGATGTCGTGCAGTTCCTGCCACGTGCAGTCCCTGGGATTCGCCGATCGCAAGCGATTCAGCCCCGGCATTCACGGGCAGAATATGGGGCGAAACACGATGGCTTTGGCGAATTTGGCCTGGAGCCGGAACTTTTTCTGGGACGGCCGCGCGCCCAGTCTGGAGGCCCAGGCGGTCATTCCCATACAAGAGCCGAAGGAGCTTGACCAGCCGATGACCGGCCTGATCGAGGAACTGAAGCGGCATCCGGTTTATCCGGCTATGTTCGGCCTGGCCTTCGGGAATACGGAGATCACCGAGGAGAGAATCGGGAGGGCGATCGGACAGTTCGTCGCCAGCATCGTCTCTTTCGAGGCGCCGCTGGATGAAATCGAGAGAGTCGATGTCGGGTTAAAAAGAGAGGATGAAATTTCCCCGGAATTCCTCGAATTCCGGTTGACCAAGGCCGATAAGATTACCAAAGACACCTTGAATCTGTGCGCCAAGTGCCACAGAGGCGTCGATCGGCATGGAAACGCCACGGGCCTCTACGGAGGTTACCGCATGGCCAATAATGGTTTGGAACAGGGGCAATTTAAGGCGCCGACCTTGCGAAACATCGCTCTAACGCCTCCCTACATGCACGATGGGAGATTTGATACCTTGGAGGAAGTTCTCGATCACTATGATCACGGCGTTAAGGATTTCGGCGGGTTGAGTCCCGCGTTGCGCGAAGCGAACGAACAGCCGAAGAAGCTGAATCTGAGCCCGGAAGCAAAGAAGAAAATCCTGATTTATCTGAATCTCATGACGGACAAGGCCCTGCTCCAAAATAAAAATTATTCGAATCCTTTTCGTTAAGCCCCACTTCGATTCATTCAGCCCTCACCCGCCGGATACATCTTCTCGATGAGTTCGCCGAACTTCTTGTCCAAAATCCGGCGCTTGAGTTTCAAGGTCGGCGTGATCTCGCCGCCGTCGACGGTCAGCTCGTGGGGGACGATCTCGAATTTCTTCACCTGCTCGTAGCGCGAGAGGTCGCGGTTGACGTCCTCGACGATCTTCACGAACCTCTCGACGATCTTCTTGTTCCGGCACAGCTCCTCGAAATTCTTGGCCGTGACGCCCAGGCTCTTGGCCAGGACCTGCAGCTCGGCCTCGGCGGGAAAGATCAGGGCCGTGATGTATTTGCGGTTGTTTCCGATCGCCATCGCGTTGGCGACGATCGGGGACTGGGTCAGCATGTTCTCGATCGGCAGGGGCGCGACGTTCTTGCCGTTGCTCATCACGATGATCTCTTTGATGCGGTCCGTGATCTTCAGATAGTTGTCCTCGTCGAAGACGCCCACGTCGCCCGTGTGCAGCCAGCCGTCGGCGTCGATCGCCTCCGCGGTCGCCTTCGGATTGTTGAAGTAGCCCTTCATCACGTTCGGCCCCTTCGCCAGGATCTCGCCCTCGGGCGAGAGCTTCACCTGCACGTGCGGGAGGAGCTTGCCCACCGTCCCCGGCTTGAACTTGTTGGCGTAATTGAAGCTGATGACCGGGCTGGACTCGGTCATGCCGTACCCCTCGTAGATGGCGATGTTCAGGTTCCGGAAGAAGGTGATGACCTCCGGGTTCAGGGCCGCCCCGCCGGAGACGAAGAAGCGGAGCCGCCCGCCCATGGAGGCGCGCAGCTTGCTGTACACGAGCTTTTCGGCCAGGGCGTAGGAGACCTTGAGGGCGGGGTTGAAGATCTTGAGGCCGTTGTCCCGGAAACGTTCCTCGGGCCGGTGGCGCTGGCGCCGGTCGGCGGCCTGCTTGCGGTGCATCCGGTCCTGGGAGGCCCAAACCTGGCGGCCCACCTCGACGGCCCATTGAAAGAGCCTTTTCTTGACCGGGTTCGATTCGTCGATCTTCTTCAACATGCGCGTGTAGATCTTTTCGAAGAGCCGGGGCACGGCGCACATGATGGTGGGCTTCACTTCCGTCAGGTTTTGCGAAACCGTGTCGATCGATTCGGCGTAGGCGACCGTCGCGCCGAAGAGGAGGGGGACGTAATAGCCGATCGTGCGCTCGAAGACGTGCGAGAGGGGGAGGATCGAAAGCATGATGTCCCTCGCGTTCACGTCGGTGACCGAGGCCACGCCGTAGACGTTGGAGAGGAAGTTCCGGTGCGTGAGCATGACGCCCTTGGGGTCGCCGGTGGTTCCGCTCGTGTAGACGATGCTCGCGACGTCGTCGCGCCTGACGAGATCCAGCCGCTTCTCGATGGCGTCGGGTTTCTTCCTCCGCGCCTCGGCGCCCCGCTTGAGAAAATCCTCCAGCGAGAGGACCTTATCCTTCTTGAGGGCGACGCCCTCGGGCCTGCGCACCACCACGAATTCGAGCGAGGGCACCTCGGCCCAGACCGACTTCACCTTTTCGAACTGGTTCTTGTCCTCGAGGACCACGCCCACGGCCCCCGAGTCCTTCAAGATGTGCCGGACGGCGTGAGCGATCAGGGTCTCGTAGATGGGCACCGTCGCGCCGCCCGCGAACATCGTGCCGAAATCGGCGACCGGCCACGCGGGCGAGTTCTTGAGAAAGAGGGCGAAGCGGTCGTGCGCCTTGAATCCCAGGTCGATCAGGGCCTGGGCGAAGTCGCTCGCCTGGTCGAGGATCTCGGAGTACGCCACCGGCGCGTAACGCCCGTTCCTCTTTTCCATTACGGCCGGTTTCGAATGGTAATGCGACGCGCAGCGGAGGAAGACCCGGGGGAGCGAGATGGTCTGATTCAAGTCCATCCCGAGGTCCGAGAGGAAATAGTTGAGCAGGGATTCCTTCCAGTGGTCTCTGTTTTTCATGAGGGCCGCCGAGAGCACGTTTTAGATCCTTAAAAAAATAGATACCCTGAATCGCACCCGAAGGGTGTGGTGAACGATGGTTATGCGAACGCACGGAGGGAAAGGCAAGGGGAAAAATGGGGAGATTCGTTGACTTCGGCGAGCGTGCTGTGTCAAAAACCATCGTCTTTTTGAGGATTTGAAATGTCTCAGCCCGAAGGGGAATACGAGCTCAGGCTCTCCAAGCTCCAGGAATTGAAAAAGCAGGGCATCGCCCCGTATCCGAACGGGCTCCGGGTGAGCCACACCTCCCGGGAGCTCCTCGCGGACTACGACGCACTTCCCAAGGAAGAGGTCGAGAAGATCGACAAGAAGTTTTCGGTCGCCGGGCGCGTGATGTTGCTGCGCTCCTTCGGCAAGGCGGCCTTCGCCAAGCTCAAGGACCGGGGCGGCCTCTTTCAGGTCTTCATCGAGGAAAAGACGCTGAGTCCCAAAGACTTCGACCTCTTCAAGAAGATCGACCTGGGCGACTTTCTCTACGCCGAGGGAAAACTCTTCCGCACCAAGACGAACGAATTGACCCTGCGCGCCGAAAAAATCCGTCTCGCCGGCAAGTCGCTCCGGCCGCTCCCGGAAAAATGGCACGGGCTGACGGACGTCGAGACCCGCTACCGCCAGCGCTATCTCGACCTGATCTCGAACGACGGGGTCAAGGAGGTCTTCCTCAAGCGCTCGAAGATCATCCAGGCGATCCGCGAGTATTTCACCCGGCGGGACTTCGTCGAGGTGGAGACGCCGATGATGCATCCGCTCGCCGGCGGGGCGGCGGCTCGGCCGTTCGTGACCCATCACAACGTCCTCGACCGCGACCTTTACCTGCGCATCGCGCCGGAGCTCCATTTGAAGAGGCTGGTGGTGGGAGGCCTCGAGCGCGTCTTCGAGATCAACCGCAACTTTAGGAACGAAGGCGTCTCCACCCAGCACAATCCGGAATTCACCATGCTCGAGTTCTACCAATCCTACGCGACCCACGAGGACCTGATCCGGGAGACGGAGGCGTTGTTCGGGGAACTGGCGCTGTTGATCCACGGCAAGAAGGCGTTTCCCTACCAGGGCAGGGAGATCTCCTTCGAGGCCCCGTTCCGACGGATCACCTACCCCGAGATGATCCGCGAGGGCGAGTCGAGCCTCGTGCAGCCCACGTTCGTGCTGCCGTTCCCTCTCTCGGAGTCGCCGCTGGCGCGGAAGAACGACCAGAATCCGGAGGTGGTCGACCGGTTCGAGCTCTACGTGGCGGGCATGGAGATCGCCAACGCCTTCTCCGAGTTGAACGATCCCCTGGACCAGAAGGAACGCTTCCTCCAGCAGGTGGAGGCCCGCAAGAAGGGCGACGAGGAGGCGATGCCGTACGACGAGGATTACATCCGGGCCCTGGAGCACGGCCTCCCGCCGACGGCGGGCGAGGGGATCGGCATCGACCGGCTCGTGATGATCCTGACCGACCAGCCGTCGATCCGGGATGTCATCCTGTTTCCGCTGATGAGGCCGACCGCCTAATGTTCGAAACCTTCATCGCCCGCCGCTACCTCTCCACGCGGCACAAGCCGCCGTTTGTCTCCCTGATCCTGTCGATTTCGCTCCTGTCCGTGGGCGTCGGCGTCTTCTCCCTCATTTTCGTCCTCTCCGTCATGAACGGTTTCGAGAGGGACTTCCGCAGCCGCATCCTCAATTTCCGCGCCCCGCTGACGGTCTTGAGCACGACGGGCGAGGACCTGTCGGAGCGCATGGAGGACTTCCGGGCGGCCGACCCGCGCATCCGCAAGCTCGTGCCCTTTGCGGAGGGCGAGGCCGTGGCGCAGACGGAGGAGGGCGGCGTCCTGGGATTGCGTCTTCGCGGGCTGGGGGAAGCCCCGGACGAGGCCCGTCTGGGGCGGTACTACGCCTCGGAGGCGTTCGGGGAGGACAGCGTCGTCCTGGGAGACGAGTTGGCGGCGGCCCTGCACGCGCATCCCGATTTTCCGGAGGAACTGAGGATCATCTTTCCCCTGGGCGACGTGGGGCCTTCGGGAGAGGTGATGCCCCGCGTCCGACTCTTGAAGCTCACGGGGATCTTTCACTCCGGATTCTACGACTACGACAGCAAGTACGCGCTCGCCCCCTACGCGCAGGCCTTGCGCCTCTTCGGCGAGCAGGCGCGCACGGGGCTCGAGGTGTGGGTGGAGCCGCGCGACGCCGCCGACGCCGTGCGCGCCGTCCTGGAGGCCAAGGGCTTGAAGAACCTCCGCGTCGAAACGTGGCGGGAGGCGAATCCCAAGCTCTTCGCGGCGACCAAACTGGAAAAGATCGGGATGTTTCTGCTTCTGGGCATGCTCCTCCTGATCGCCGCCTTCAATATCTACGGCCTGGTCTCGCTCACCGTGCTCGACAAGACCAAGGACATGGCGGTGCTCCGGGCCGTCGGGCTCTCCGCGGCCCGAGTGCGGCGCATTTTTTTATGGAAGAGCGCCGCGATCGGTTTCATCGGGACGGCGTCGGGCGGCGCACTGGGGCTGTTGGCCGCGTGGCTCCTCACGAAGTATCCCGTCCCGCTTCCGGCGAGCTACTACATCGAGCATCTGCCGGTCGCGGTCGAGCCGTCGGACGTCGTGACGGTCCTTTTGCTCGTGCCCTTCGTCACCTTTCTGGCGGCGCTCTATCCCGCGCGTCAGGCCGGCCGGGTCTCGCCGGTCGAGGCGCTGAGGTATGAATAAATGAGTTTGGAATTTTCTCTCGCCCGCCGGTTTCTCTTTTCCAAGCGGCGCGGCCGTTTTCTCTCGGCGGCGGCGTGGATCGCCGTCCTGGGTCTGGGATTCGGCGTCGGTGCCCTTTGGGTCGCCTTCTCCGTCCTGACCGGTTTCCAGGCGGAATACCGGCGCGCGATCTTGGGCATGAACGCCCACGTCATCCTCCAAAAAGCGGACGAGATCAGCGACGAGGCGGAGGTGGAGCGCGAGGCGGCGTCGGCCGGATCCAGCGAGGAAGTGGCCGGCGTCGTGCCGTTCATCTACCGGGAAGGGCTGGCGGTCTCGGGCCCGCAGGTCAAGGGGCTGGTGCTCAAGGGCGTCGACTTCGACCGGTACATCCGGTTTTCGCGCGTCGACATCCGGCGGACGCCCGCGGCGCCGGCGGAGAATCCCGAAAGACTTCCAGAGATCGTCCTGGGCAAGACGCTCGCCCAGGATCTGGGACTCACGCGGGGCGTCTTGAGGGTCCTTTTCCCCCAAGGACTCAAGCCCGAGGCGATGGGCGTGAAAAACGTGAAGAAATTCTTCGTGGCCGGAACCTTCGAGTCGGGCTTGTACGAGTACGATGCAACCTTTGCGCTTCTGGATCTGGAGACGGCGAAGGGGTTTTTTCAGACGGACGGCAAGGTGTCCGGGCTCGAACTCTGGCTCAAGGACCCCGATCGCGCCGGCGTTTGGGGGGAAAGGCTCCGCGAACGTTTCGACTATCCGTACGTCGTCATGACCTGGCGGGAGCTGAACGAGAACGTCTTCCGGGCGTTGGAGATGGAGCGGCTGGTCTTCGGCGTCATTTTGGGGGTCTTGGTCGCCGTCTCGGCGCTGAATGTCGTCGGAACGCTCGCGATGCTGTTTTTGGAAAAGCGCGGGGAAGTCGCCCTGTTGCGCGCCCTGGGACTCTCCTGGAGGCGGATACGAAAAGTGTTTCTTTTCGACGGTCTTTTGATAGGGTGCGCCGGCGTCGCCGCGGGCCTTGCGTTGGGTTCGGGCGTGCTTTTGTTTCTGGACCTGTGGAAGCCCATTGCGCTCGCGCCGGAGGTCTACTTCGTGAGGAGCGTGCCGGTCGTCTGGTCGGGTACGGTCCTCGCGGGAGTGGCGGCGTCGTCGCTCCTGATCGTCCTGGGCGCGAGCGCGCTCACCCTCGCTCGGGTTTCTCGGTTGAACGTGGTGCGTTCGTTGCTGGAAGCGTGAAGATGCAGCCTTTGATTCAGGCCAAGAACCTTCGAAAGTCCTATTGGATCGACGCGATCGAGACCCCGGTGCTGAAGGGGGTCGATCTGTCCATCGGTCCCGCGAGCCTGACGGCGATCGTCGGCGCGTCGGGCACGGGCAAGAGTACGCTCCTGCACGTCCTCAGCGCGCTTGACCGGCCGGATTCGGGGGAAGTCCTCTTCGAGGGAGAAAATCTCTACGCCCGCGACGACGAGCGTCTCTCGGAATTCCGCAACAAGACCGTCGGATTCGTCTTTCAATTCCATCACCTCCTGCCCGAATTCACGGCCCTGGAGAACGTCATGATGCCCCTCCTCGTGAGGGGCGTTTCGCGGACCGAGGCTTCGGGCAAGGCGCTCGTGTGTCTCGACCGGCTGGGTCTCGGCGCACGCGCGGAGCACCGGCCCGCGGAGCTTTCGGGCGGCGAACAGCAGCGCGTCGCGGTTGCGCGGGCGATGGTGGGGGAGCCGCGCGTGCTCTTCGCCGACGAGCCGACGGGCAATCTCGATGAGGAGAACGGACGCAAGCTGGTCGATCTCTTGCTGGACCTGCACCGGGAGCGTGGGACGGCCCTCGTGCTGGTCACCCACAACGCCGCCGTGGCGGGCCGGTTTCCGGAAAAGATCCGCATCGAGGGCGGTCGGGTCGGGGGCGCGGCATGAAGAGGATCTTCGCGGCGGCGATGCTCGCGTCCACGGTCCTTTTGGCCTCGGCGCCGGCCGGAGCGCAGACGATCCGCGAGATCCGCTCGCAGGGCAATCAGCGCGTGGAGGAGGCCACGATCCTCGCCACGGTCGAGAGCAAGGTCGGCATGGCCTATTCTCCGGACCGGGTGCGCAAGGACATTCAGGCGCTCTACCGCCTCGGGGTCTTCGACGACGTCCGAGTGGAAAAAGCCGCCGCCGGAGGGGGCGTCAGGCTCGTCTATATCGTTTCGGAGCGCTCGCAGATCGCCAAGATCAGCTTTGTCGGCAACAAGAAGGTGAAGGAGGAAAAGCTGCGCGAGCTGATCGACGTCAAACCGTTCGGATCGACCGACGCCGCCCGCCTGGACAGCTCCATCCGCAAAATTCAGGAACATTACGTCTCGGAAGGCTACCACCTGGCGGAGGTGACGCCCGAGTTTAGAAAGATTCCCGGGAACGCCGCCGGAGACGAGCTCGTCTTCAACATCCGCGAGGGAGAACCGGTCCGGATCAAGCGCATCAACTTCATCGGCAACAAGGTTTTCTCCGACAAGGAGCTGCGCAAGAAGATCCGCAGCAAGGAGAAGGGCTACCTCTCGTGGCTGTCGTCCAGCGGCAAGTATCAGGACGAGCAGATAAAGAGGGACACGGCCTTTTTGGTCTACCACTACCAGAACAACGGCTATCTGAAGGTGAAGGTGAGTCCGCCGCAGGTCTACCTCTCGCGGGACCGCAAGTGGCTCACCGTGACCTTCCATATCGAGGAAGGCGAAAAGTACAAGGTCCGGAACGTCGATATCGAAGGCGATATCCTGACGACGAAGGAGGAGCTCCGGAGCAAGTTCAAGCTGAAGGGCGGCCGGGTCTACGAGCGCAAGGCGGTCGAGGAAGACCTGCAGACCCTTTCGCAGATCTACGGCGACCAGGGCTACGCCTTCGCCAATATCAACCCGCAGATCCAGCCGCACGACGAGGACCTGACCGCCGACGTCACCTACTTGGTGCAGAAGGGGCCCAGGGTCTACGTCGAACGTATCAACATCTCCGGCAACACAATCACGCGCGACAAGGTGCTCCGCCGCGAGGTCCTCCTGACGGAGAACTCCCTCTACAACGAGACGCGGCTCCGCCAGTCGCAACAGAGGCTGCAGGCCCTGGGCTATTTCGAGGAGGTCAACTTCGCGACGCCCCGCGGGTCGGCGGACGACCGGATCAACATCAATATTACCGTGAAGGAGAAGCCCACGGGCACGTTTTCCATCGGCGCCGGTTTCTCCTCGGCGGAGAATTTCATCTTTACGGCGTCCATCGCGAAACAGAACTTCTTGGGCTACGGCATCAGCGGCCAATTTTCGACCGAGCTCTCGTCCAAGCGGCAGCTCTTCGTCCTCTCTTTTGAGGACGCGCACTTCCTCGACTCCGACTGGCTTCTCTCCGTCTCGGGCTTCCGCACGGTCAACGTCTTCACGGACTTCGACCGCCGCTCATTCGGCGGATCGCTCAGCCTCGGGCACCGGCTCTTCGAGTGGTCGAGCATCCGCCTGGGCTACCAGATCGAGGACGTCGACGTCGGCGACTTCCGCACCACCGTGCCCGCGGTGTTCAACCAAAACCTTTCCGGTCTCACGTCCAGCGCCTCGGTGACGTTGGCCCGCGACACGCGGAACAACCGGATCTTCCCCACGAAGGGCATGTACGCGAGCTCGTCGGTCGAGTACGCGGGATTGGGCGGCGACAACGAGTTCCTCCGTTGGACCGAGAACTTCCGTTATTACCAGCCCATCTGGAAAGGGCTCGTGGGCAAGATCAACATGACGATCGCTCAAATATCGAGCTTGAACAGCCTGCCCGTGCCCCTCTTCGAGCGCTTCTTCATGGGCGGCGTCAACTCCCTGCGAGGCTATACGCTCAGGTCCGTGGGCCCGTCCGTGCAGATTCCGAACTCGGTCGCCGGCGGCGACAACCGTTTCGTGTACGGCGGCAACAAGATGGTTCAATTCAACTTCGAGCTCGAGTTTCCCATCTACGAGCCGGCCGGTTTCCGGATGGTCACCTTCGTCGACGCGGGCAACTCCTTCGCGGAGGACCAGAATTTCGCCCTGAACCGCCTCCGTTCGGACTTTGGCTTCGGTCTCCGCTGGAACTCTCCTCTCGGCCCCCTTCGTTTCGAATGGGGCATCCCCTTCGGCCGCGACCCCGGCGAGGACCCCATCGTGTTTAATTTCACCATTGGGAGCTTTTTCTGACGAAGCAAACCTTCTTGCGTTCGCTTTTTTGCCCGTATAAAAGATGCGGAATCATTTAAGGAGGATTTCAGCCATGAAGAAAATTTTCGCGATGGTGACCGTGTTCTCCCTCGTACTGGGCGCAGCGTCCGCGGTTCAAGCGCAGGAAGTCAAGATCGGCGGCGTGAACTTCCAGCAGGCCTTGAACGAGGTCGAGCAGGGCAAGCGCGCCAAGGCGTCCCTCAAGGCCGAGTTCGACGCCAAGCAGAAGAAATTGGCCCTCCAGCAGGATGCGTTAAAGAAGCTGCAGGAAGAGGCCCAGAAGCAGGGCTCGGTCCTTTCCAAGGACGCGATGGCCGCCAAGCAAAAGGAATTCTACGATAAGCTCACGGAGCTTCAGAAAAACATGGAGACCTATCGCGGCGAACTCGTCTCGAAGGAAGCCAAGATGACGAACCAGATCCTGCAGAACCTGAAGACGATCACAGCGGAGGTCGGACAGAAGGAAGGCTACACGATGATCGTCGAAACCTCCCAGGACGCCGTCCTCTATGCCAAGACCAAGGACGATCTGACGTCGCGCCTGATCGGCATGTACAATCAGCGCTTTACCGGTCCCATCAAGATGGAGTAAAAATTTCTGATGCCCGCTCGCCGGCTCGACAATGACATCTTGTCGATACTCGCTTGCCCCAAGTGCAAGGCGGATCTGACGCTCGCCGGCGATGAAAAGGGCCTGATCTGCGAATCCTGCCGCATCGTCTATCCCATCCGGGACGGCATTCCCGTGATGCTCATCGAGGAGGCGTTTCCTATGAGATCTGAAAAAGGTGGCGAAGCCCCCGTCAGGGTCCCATCGGGCGAAAAGGCCGTGTTCCTGATCGTCGAGGGCAAGAACAAGGGCGACCGGATCGACCTGGAGAAGGGCACCTGCCGGGCCTTGGGGCGATCCTTGGACGACGCCGAGCGGACCAAGATCTTCGCCGTGGACGCCGCGGTGAGCCTGGACGACGCCTCGAAGAAGGTCGTCATGCAGTACCTGAGCAAGCAGTTCCACAAGAGCGACGGCGCCAAGTCCGGTCCCCGGCCCAAGGCGGCGGGGACGGAGAGCCTGGGCGGTTTCGTCCGGGAGAACGACGTCCAACTCAAGGACACGGCCATTTCCCGGCTCCATGCCATGCTCTTCTACGACGAATCGGGGTTGGTCGGCATCCTGGACCTCGTGAGCAAGAACGGCACGTTCGTCAACGGCGCCGAGGTGGAATCGAAGATCCTCAAGAAGGGCGATCTGATCACCGTCGGTGGTACCAAGATCCGATTCGAGGCTTAATTTTCATGTATTCAATGACCGGGTTCGGCGTCGCTCAAGGGAAAGTCGGGCGCTTTCGCCTCGTGGTCGAGGCGCGTTCCGTCAACCACCGTTTCTGCGAGGTCAGCTTCCGTTCGCCGGGCCGTTTCGCCATCTTCGACCCCGAGGTGGCCCGGCGCGTGCGCGAGCGTTTTGCCCGCGGCAAGTTTGAGCTCTTCCTCCGGGAGGAGAGCGTCGACCGGGAGCAGGCCGAGATCGAACTGGCCAAGCGCTCCTACCGCGTCTTGAAGCGCCTCCAAAAGGAGGTGGGGATCTCGGGTCCCGTTTCGATCTCGGACATCCTCACCTGCCGCGGGATCCTGTTCGCCCACGCCGGCTCGGAGGACATCGAGGCCCTCCGTAAGCCCCTGATGGCTCTTGTGGACCGGGCCTTGGACAGTCTCCGGACGATGAGGTCCCGCGAGGGCTTGCGTCTGCGGAAATGGTTCGAGGGCCGGGCCAGGCACTTGTTCAAGCTCCTCCAGGTCATCGAAAAGGAGGCCCTCAAGCGCGGCGACAGCTACCGCAGGAAACTCGAAGAGCGATACAAGGGGCCGGGGACCATGGAGGAGGGTCGCGTGTTGCAGGAGACGGCGATCATGGCGGAACGCGCGGACGTGACCGAGGAAATTGTTCGTCTTCGGAGCCATCTTCATGAGTTCGAACGGTTTACGCGCTTAAGCGAGCCCATCGGGCGGAAGTTCGACTTCCTCGCCCAGGAGATGGGCCGGGAGATCAACACGATCGGCTCCAAGTCGCAGGGCGTGAAACTGGCCCACCAGGTGATCGAGTTTAAGAGCGAGCTGGAACGCATCCGAGAGCAAATCCAAAATGTCGAGTAAGCCGGGCCGCATTTTTGTCGTCTCCGCTCCCTCGGGGGCGGGCAAAACGACCTTGCTCAACCGGCTCCTGGCGGATTTTCCCGACATCGCCCGCTCCGTCTCCTGCACCACGCGCCCCCCGCGGTCCGGCGAACGTGACGGGGTCGATTACGTCTTCCTCGACGACGAGACCTTCCGGGAAATGGTTCAAAAGGATCTCTTCTTTGAATGGGAGGAAGTCCATTCGTCGTTCTACGGGACGCCCAAGGGCCCGTTGGTCGAGCGCCGCGCCCTGGGTCTGGACACGGTTCTGGACATCGACATCCGCGGCGCCATGAGTCTCCGCAGGGCGTATCCCGACGCCTGCCTCATCTTCCTCCTGCCCCCCTCGCTGGAGGCGTTGGAGGACCGTCTCAAGGCCCGTCGGACCGAGGCCCCCGAGGCCCTGAAGCGCCGACTGGACAACGCAAAACGCGAGATGGCCGAGCGGGACAAGTTCGATTATGTTATTATCAACGATAACGTCGATCGTGCTTACCAGGAATTGAGGGCCATCGTTGATAAGGTTAGAAGACATCCTTGAAGAGGTTCATCGGTACAACCCCGACTCGGATCTCGACCTCATCAAGAAAGCCTACGTCTTTTCCGCCAAGGTCCATCAGGGGCAGACGCGCCGTTCGGGCGAGCCCTACCTGATCCATCCCTTGGAGGTCTCCCACATCCTGGCCCAGATGCGTTTGGACCCTCCGTCGATCGCCACGGGCCTCCTCCACGACACGGTCGAGGATACGCTGACAACCGTCGATGAGATCGAATCCATCTTCGGAAAGACGATCGCGCACCTGGTCGACGGCGTGACGAAACTTTCGAAGATCAGTTTCGCGTCCAAGGAGCAGCGCCAGGCCGAGAACTTCCGCAAGATGTTCATGGCGATGGCGGAGGACATCCGCGTCATCTTGGTGAAGCTCGCCGACCGGCTCCATAACATGCGGACCCTCCAATTTCTCCCGGAGGAAAAGCAGATCAAGATCGCGCAGGAGACCATCGACATCTACGCCCCCATCGCGGGCCGTCTCGGCATGCAGGAGGTGAGGATCGAGCTGGAAAACCTCTGTCTCAAGTTCCTCAAGCCCGACTTTTACAGGACCCTCCAGGAAAAGGTGGAAGAGGTCGAAAAAAAGAGCGGGCGGTTCATCGAGGACGTTCGGGAAGCCCTGTCGGGCAAGATGGCCGAATACGGCCTCAAGGCGGACATCCAGGCCCGGACCAAGCATCTTTACAGCATCTACAAGAAGATGGAGGACCAGAAGATCGAGTTCGAGCAGGTCTACGACCTGATTGCTTTCCGGGTCATCGTGCAGACCTTGCCCCAGTGCTACGAGTCGCTGGGACTCATCCACTCCCTTTGGAAGCCGGTGCCCGGTCGGTTCAAGGACTACATTGGCATGCCGAAGGTGAATAATTACCAATCGCTCCACACGACGGTGATCATCCCGCGCGGCCAGCGGGTGGAGTTCCAGATCCGCACCAAAGAGATGCACCAGATCGCGGAATGGGGCATCGCCTCCCACTGGCGTTACAAGGAGAGCGGCGAGATCGACATGAAGGACGAAATGAAGTTCCGCTGGATCCGGCAGTTCCTGGAGTGGCAGAAGGAGCTCTCGGATCCGGCCGAGTATCTCGACACGGTCAAGCTGGACCTCTTTGCGACGGACGTCTACGTCTTCACGCCCAAGGGCGACATCCGCGAGTTGCCGACGGGATCGACGCCCATCGATTTTGCCTACGCCATTCACACGGAGGTGGGTCACCGCTGCGTCGGGGCCCGGGTGAACGGCAAGATGGTCCCTCTCCGCTACCAGCTCAAGAGCGGTGACACCGTGGAAGTCATGACCCAATCCGATCACAGCCCTTCCAAGGACTGGCTCAAATCCGTCCAAACCTCCCGCGCCAAGGCCAAGATCCGCCAGTTTATCCGCGAGGAACAGCGCGAAAAGGCGGTCGCGCTGGGCAAGGAGCTCGTGCAGGGAGAGATCGAGAAACTGGGCCTGAAGGAATCCAAGGTGATCGCGGGCGAGGCCTATGACGCCTTCGCGCGCGAACGCGGGATCAAGAGCGTGGGGCATCTGTTCGCGCTGATCGGCTACGGAAGGATTTCCGTCGGCCAGCTCCTCACGGCGGTGTTGTCCAAGGAAAAGCTGGAGGAGCTGGAAAACACCCGTCCGGAGGCCGCCAAGAAGTCCTCGGCGATCGGCCGCATCTTCCGCAAGGCGTTCGAGAAGAGCTCCGGCGTCGTCCGCGTGAGCGGCTATGACGACATGCTGGTGACGTTGGCCAAGTGCTGCAATCCGATTCCCGGCGACAGCATCATCGGATTCATCACCCGCGGGCGCGGCGTGACAATCCATTCCACGAACTGCAGCAAGGTCCTGGCCTCCGACCAGGCGCGGCGGGTCGACGCGAGTTGGAACCTCAAGACCAAGCTCCCGACGGCCACGAAAATCCGCGTCGTCTGCGTCGACAAGCCGGGTCTCTTGGCCGACATCAGCCAGTCGATCTCGTCGGAAGGGGTCAACATCAGCCAGGCCACCTGCCGGGCGATCGGCGATCAAAAGTCGATGAATACCTTTGAGGTGGGGATCAAGGACCTGAAGCACCTGCACCAGCTGATGAAGTCGCTGGAGAAGGTGAAGGGCGTGATTTCGGTGGAGCGGGTGAGGGACTGACGATTGTAGGGGCGAACCTCGTGTTCGCCCTAATTACGCGGCCTTTTGAACCACACCCGACCGGATGCACCGTGTGCAGGCGTTGACCCGCATGACGGCGTTCTTCACGATGACCCGGACGCTCTGAATATTGGGAAAGGACTTCTTCTTGGTCTTGTTGTTCGCGTGGCTGACGTTGTTTCCGACCAGCCTTTTCTTTTCGCAATAAAAGCAACTGCGGGCCATAAAACCTCCGAAAATCCTTAATGAAGGGGCGTTGCTAGCAGGAGGATGTGCCCGATGCAAGGGGATTTCCAGCGCGATGATAAGGGTTTGGGACGTGACGGAGAGTCCTTGGCGGCCTCTTACCTTCGAACCCTGGGTTACCGGATCCTCGAAAGGAATTTCCGCTGCCGCCTGGGCGAGGTGGACCTCATCGTCGCCCGAGGCGGGACGATCACCTTTGTGGAGGTCAAGACCCGCCGCTCCGTGGAGGCCGTTTCGCCGCGCGAACTGGTGACCCTTCCCAAACAGAGACACATCTCGAAGGTGGCCCAACATTACCTGGCGACCCGGAGGCACCGCGACGTCAACGCCGGCTTCGCCGTTCTCGGGATTGATTTCTCCGGTCCTTCGCCCCGGTTCGAATGGATCCCCAACGCCTTCGAACTCGCCTGGGGCTACTAGAATGACTGACTGTCTTTTTTCGTGACAACTACTGGAAAAGACTCTATATTCCGCCCTTCATGGCATCCAAGAATCTCGTTCTGGATTTTCAGGCGAGCGTCGCCCGGCTTCGTCATCGGACGTGCTGGAGACTTTACCATCGCGGGCGTTGGGTCCGGTGGTCGTGGCTGGAGGTTTGGGAGCGCGTCCGTGATCTGGCATTGGGGCTGAAAGTCATCGGCGTCGAAAAGTGCGACCGTGTGGCGATCCTCGCCGGGACTCGGGCGGAATGGAGCCTCGCCGATCTCGCCGTCCTTTCGCTCGGGGCCGTTTCCGTCCCCATCTATCCCTCGTCGACCCCGGAACAGGTCGCCTTCATTCTAAACAATTCGGGCGCAAAGGCGGTCTTCGTGGAGGATCGGGGACAGTTTCGAAAGATCGCGCCCTTTCGAAAACGCCTTCAGCGGCTCCAGACCCTCGTCCTGATGGAGGGATCGCCGGCCGGGAGTGCCCTGACCCTCGACCGCGTTCTTCTCTTCGGGCGCGACGGTCACGAAGAGGCTTGGCAAGAGGGTTTTCGGGGGATCGGGTCCGGCACGACCGCGACGATCGTCTACACCTCGGGAACCACCGGAGATCCCAAGGGGGCCGTCATCACCCACGGAAGTTTCCTGAAGGAAGTGGAGGCGTTCCAATATGCCTTCGACCTGGGCCGCGGGGACACGGCCCTCTTTTTTCTGCCCCTCGCGCATATTTTCGCCCGTGCCCTTCAATTCTGGCAACTGGCCTCGGGATTCGAGCAGGCGTACGCGCGCGGGCTGGATGCGGTTCCCGAGGATCTCAAAACCATCCGTCCGCATTTTACGGCCTCGGTTCCCAGGGTCTTTGAAAAATTTCGCGAAAAAATCCAAGCCACGTTGAAAGACGCCTCGCGCGCCAAACGGATCCTCCTCGGGACGGCTCCGTTCCTCCTGTCGCGCAAGATCCGCGGTCTTTTCGGCGGGCGGTTGCGGTACGCGGTTTCGGGCGGGGCGCCCCTTTCGCAGGATCTCGCCCTCTTCTTCGATCGGCACGGCGTCCGGATCTTCGAAGGCTACGGATTGACGGAGACGACGGCGGGGATCTGCATCAACACGCAAAGGGATTACCGCTTCGGGACGGTCGGCCGTCCCGTCCCCGGCACGCGGATCAAGATCGCGGGGGACGGCGAGATCCTCGTCAAATCCCCGCTGGTCTTTCGGGGGTATTACGGGGACCCGGCGGCGACGCGGAAGGTGTTCACGAAGGACGGATGGTTCAAGACCGGGGACGTGGGCGAATTCGATCGCGATGGTTTCCTCAAGATCACCGACCGTAAGAAGGACCTCATCATTACCGCGGCGGGGAAGAACATCGCGCCGCAGAACATCGAGAACCTGCTGAAGACGACGCCCTACATCAGCCAGGCCATGGTCCATGGCGACCGCCGGAAGTTTTTGTCGGCCCTGGTGACCCTCAATCGGGAGGCCGTTGGCCGGTGGATGGAACGGCGGGGAGTGCGTCTCAACGGCCACAGGAGTCCCGGGAGGCATCCGGAGGTTCACCGGCTGATCCGCCGCGCCGTCGAAGAAACGAACAAGCGACTCGCGTCCTACGAGACGATCAAGAAGTTCGCGATCCTCGATCAGGATTTTTCACAGGAAGGCGGCGAGCTCACGCCGACCTTGAAGCTCAAGAGAAAAAAAGTGGTCGAAAAATACGGGGACGTGCTAGACAGACTCTACTTGTAATCAAACACTCAAAGGAGGGGTTTATGACCCAAGCAGGAGCCGGAGGGAAGGGAACGGGACTCGCGCCCAACATCGCGAGCATGCTGTGCTATATCTGCATGCCGATCACGAGCATCGTCTTCATGCTGATGGAGAAGGAAAACAAGGACGTCCAGTTCCACGCCTGGCAGGGAACCACTTTCGGCGTCGGCTGGATCGTCGTGGTGGTCGCCCTGAACATCCTGACGATGATCCTGGGCTCGATCGCGAGCTTTCTGGGCGTGATCATGAGCATCCTGGTGCCGGTCTTGGGCCTCGCCGTCTTCGTCCTGTGGATCATCTGCCTGGTGAAGGCCTATCAGGGCGAGCGCTGGAAGATCCCGTATATCGGCGATTTCGCGGAAAAGAAGGCCGGGTTGGCGTAACCTCGCCCGGCCTGCGGCCGCCCTCTCTTTATCAAGGAGAGGGTAGGGAGAGGTTTCATGTGCGCCGTCAAACTGATTTTCGGCATCCCGTGTCCGGGGTGCGGTTTGTTGCATTGTCTCTGGGCCCTCCTCCACGGCGACGTGGGGAGGGCCTTTTTCTTTTTCCCCGTCTGGCCCGCCTTCATCCTCTTTCTTGCCTTCCGGCGGCGGCGTTACGCGGGCGAGATTTTTCTCGCCCTTCTCGCCGTCCAATGGGCGGCCCGGATCATGTTTTCGATTGACGCCGGTGGCGTGGCGGGAAATATCTTCGCGTCAGGAGGACATCCATGACCCCCAAGGAATATTTCGAAAAGCTTCCCGCGAGCCTTCAGGGAAAGGCCGACAAGGTTTCCAGCATCAACGCGATCTACCAATTTGACATCAAGGGCCCTACGGGTGGCACTTGGACGGTCGATCTCACGGCCCCGGGCGGCAAAGTGACGGAAGGAGCCTCCGCCAGCCCCAACTGCACGGTGACGATGGAGGACGAGAACTTCGTCAAGCTCGTGACCGGGGCGTTGAATCCCCAAATGGCCTTCATGACCGGCAAGTTGAAGGTCGCGGGTAACATGGGGCTCGCCCTCAAACTTGCCACCATCATCTAATTTGAAACCTCTTAGGGGCGTCACGGTTCTCGACCTCTCCCGGCTCCTGCCGGGAGGGTATGCCTCCCTTTTGCTTGCGGAGCGGGGTGCCCGTGTCGTCAAGATCGAGCAGCCGGGCGTGGGGGATTATTACAGGGCTGTCCCCGGAGCTCCGGCCCTGCTGGGGGATCAAGTCGGCGTCATCAATGCCGGAAAAGAAAGCCTGGGACTCGATCTCAAGGCCCCTGAAGGCCGCGGGATTCTTAAGAAACTTGTGCGTTCGGCCGACGTCGTGATCGAGAGTTTCCGTCCCGGCGTTTTGGACAAATTGGGTTTGGGTTACGCCCGCCTCAGAAAAATCCGTCCCCAGGTCATTCTGTGCTCCATCACCGGCTTTGGCCAGAAAGGCCGCTCGGCGCGGTTGGCCGGCCACGATCTGAATTTTCTGGGCTTGTCGGGATTGCTCGCGCGAATCCGCCGGCCGTCGGGCGGGTTCGTGATTCCGGATTTCCAAGTCGTCGATCTGGCGACGGGGTATGAGGCGGCCATGGCCGTTGCGGCGGCGCTGGCCTCGCGCCCCCGCAAGGGAGCCCATCTCGACGTCTCCATGCACGCCGCGGCGTCCTCCATGGCCCGGCTCTATGCGGGACCCACGCCGCTCGACGGCCGCCTGGCCTGCTACGGTCACTATGAAACCTCGGATGGCGGATGGGTGACTCTGGGAGCCCTGGAGCCGAAATTCTGGAAGAAATTCTGCGCCCTGGTCGGCAAGGACGAGTCCGTCTCGCGCGAGGAGCTGGCAGCCGTCTTCCGCGCGAGGCCCTCGGCCGAATGGAAGGCGCTGGGTGAGCGCGAAGACATCTGCCTCTTTCCCGTTTGCGAGGAGCCGGAACGGCCGCGGCCGGAAAAGCCTTTCCCACCGCTGGGGACGCACACGGTGTCCATCCTTCGCAAACTGCGCTATACCTCCAAAGAGATTCGCGCCCTGAAGGCGCTAGGGATAGTCGCATGACCAAGCCCGGGTACCCGTCGAAGACGGGTGGGAGCGGGAATGGTTGGAGACGAGAGTCGTAAACCATGAAAATCGCCCTAGCCCAGATCAACACGACGATCGGCGATTTCGACGGAACCGTCCGCAAGGTCGGGGAATTCGTCGGCCGCGCGAAGAAGGCCGGGGCGGGGCTGATCGCCTTCCCCGAAATGACGCTTACCGGCTATCCGCCCCGCGACCTCGTGGAAATTCCGGACTTCGTCGAGAAAAACCTGCGGGCACTGGAGGCCGTCGCCCGGGAGGCGAAGGGGATCGAGATCGCGGTCGGGTACGTCGAACGCAATTCCAAGCCCGGCGGCAAGCCCCTCTTCAACGCGGCGGCGCATTGCAGGGACGGGAAAGTGGCCGCACGCTATTTCAAGACTCTGCTGCCGACCTACGACGTCTTCGACGAAGGACGGTACTTTCAGCCCGGGACCGAGATCGGTTTGTGGAAAAACGTCGGCGTTTCCATCTGCGAGGATGCTTGGAACGACAAGCTCTTTTGGGAAAAGAGGCTGTACCCGCGAGACCCGATCGAGGAGCAGGTGGGGAAGGGGGCCAAGCTCCTTTTGAACCTCTCCGCGTCGCCGTACACGCTCGGCAAGTCCCAACTCCGGCGCGACATGCTGCAAGCGCTCGCCCTCAAACACGGCACGCCGATCTTTTACGTCAACCTGGTGGGCGGAAACGACGAGCTGGTCTTCGACGGCCGGAGCCTGGCGGTCAACGACCGCGGGGAGATCGTCGCCGAAGCCAAGGCCTATGAAGAGGACCTGCTGGTCGTCGATACGGACGCCTTGCGCGCATCCCCGGCGGTTCCCGAAATCCGCGACGTCGAGACGGTCTATCAAACCCTCGTCCTGGGCGTCCGCGACTACGTGAGGAAATGCGGCTTCGAAAAGGTCGTGTTGGGATTGTCCGGCGGGATCGATTCGTCACTCACCGCGGTGATCGCATCAGCCGCGCTGGGCCCGGAAAACGTCGTCGGTGTGCTGATGCCTTCGCCGTATTCCAGCGAGGGGAGTCTGATCGACTCCCGGGCCCTGGCGAAGAATCTGGGAATCAGGATCGAGGAGCACCCAATCGCCGACGTGTATGGCGCCTATCGCCGGCTCTTTCATCGCCGTCCGCAGGACCCGCCCGACTTGGCGGACGAAAATATCCAGGCGCGCATCCGCGGGAACGTCCTCATGGCCTTGTCCAACCGTCATCGTTGGCTCGTGCTCTCGACGGGGAACAAGTCCGAGCTCTCGGTGGGTTACTGCACCCTTTACGGCGACATGAGCGGCGGATTGGCGGCGATCGCGGACGTCCCCAAGACGATGGTCTATGAGGTGGCCCGCTTCGCCAATTCCTTCAAGCCCGTCATTCCGGAAGCGGTCTTTACCAAGCCGCCGTCGGCGGAACTCAAGCCGAATCAGTCCGACCAGGATACGCTCCCGCCGTATGACATTCTGGACGGCATTCTGAAGGCCGCGATCGAGGAGAACAAGTCCGATGAGGAGATCGTCGCGTTGGGCTTCGACGCGGACGTCGTGGCCAAGGTCGTCCGCTGGATCAAGCTGAACGAATACAAGCGCCGCCAGGCGGCGCCCGGAATCAAGGTGACCTCGAAGGCGTTCGGGATCGGTAGAAGGTATCCGATTGCCAGGAAGATCTAGTGCCCGGAACCCTCTACATCGTCGCCACTCCCATCGGCAATCTAGAAGACATCACGATCCGCGCGATCCGGGTTTTAAAGGAGGCGGATCTCATCGCCTGCGAGGACACGCGCCACACGAAAAAACTCCTGAACCACTACGGGGTCACGGCGCCCACCACGAGCTACTTCGAGCACAACAAGTTCGCGAAGGGCGATTTTTTGATCCGCCAACTTGAGGAGGGAAAAAACATCGCCCTGGTCTCCGACGCCGGTACGCCGGGCATCTCCGACCCCGGCTACAACTTGGTCGCCGGCGCGCTCGAAAAGGGGATCGCCGTCGTCCCGATTCCCGGCCCCTCCGCCGCCGTCGCGGCCCTCTGCGCCTCGGGACTCCCCACGGACCGGTTTCTGTTCATCGGTTTTCTTCCGCAGAAGGACGGCAAGAAGCGGAGGGTCCTGGAATCCGTCGCCCGAGACCCCTCAACCCTCATCTTTTACGAATCCCCGTTTCGTGTTAAGAAGACGCTTAAGATCCTCCGGGAAGCGTTCGGAGACCGCCGCTGCGTCCTCGCCCACGAACTGACCAAGGTCCACGAGGGATTCTTCCGGGGGACGATCGGAGAGATGCTCGACCGAGAGGCGGAGCTGATCGACAAAGGGGAGTGGATCCTCTTGGTCGAGGGTTGCCGCGAACCGTAACAAGGAGGCCCGATGGCAAATCAAAATCCTCAGACACCGGAAACGCAGACGCAAACGGTCCAAAAGAAAAAAATCCCCGGCTGGGCCAAGTTTCTGATCGTCATCGCGATCCTGGGCGTTGTCGGCCTCACGGTCGTCGGCATCGGCCTCAGGATCCTCGCCGGTTTTCTAACCTCCAAGGCGGGGGAATATGCCACCGAAGAGGGCATAAAGCACGGCATCGAGAAGATCATGGAGACGGGGATGAAACAGGCCGGAATGGGGGATACAAAGGTCAACATCACGGACAACGGGCTCGTCCTCAAGGACGAAAAAACCGGCCAACAGATCGCCATCAAGACCGATCAAAAACTTCCGGACGGTTTTCCGTCGGACATCCCGGTTTTTTCACCCTCTCAAGTGACGGGCAGCATGATCCTGGGAGCGATGACGATGGTGACGCTCGAGAGTTCGTCCTCCGTGACCGACGTCTCGAACTTCTATCAGAGGGAGCTCGTCACGGGCGGCTGGCAGTCGGCCATCGCGGTGCCCCCGTCCGACACGAGCTATTCGGGGATCTTCAAGAAGGGGACCACGGCGTTGACCGTCTCGGCGAACAGGGAAGGCGACAAGACGAACCTGATCCTGTCCTACGGGTCGGCCGAACAGCCGCCGCCTCAGCCGTAAGGCGAACACGAGGTTCGCCCCTACGATCCATAGAACTCTTTTAATTTTTCTTCGAACTGGTGCAGCCGCCGGCTGTCGATGACCTTGCCGCGGCGGAGGGCGAGACGGCCGTCGCAGTAGAGTTTGACCGCGCGGGCCAGGGTCTTCGCCTCGATCGCCTTGCCGCGCGCGACGATCTCCTCGAGCGTGTGCTTGTGCTTGTCCACCCTGAAGGCATCCTGGCAGATGATCGGGCCCTGATCCAGATCGGTCGTCACGAAGTGGGCGGTGACGCCGACGACCTCGACACCCTTGTCGTAGGCCTGGGAATAGGGGCGCGCCCCGGGGAAAGAGGGCAAGAGAGAAGGATGGATGTTGATGATCTTGCCTTCGTAGCGGAAACAGAATTCCGGCGAGAGAATCTGCATGTAGCGGGCCAGAACGATCAGATCGACGTCGTACTCCGCCAGCTTGTCCAGAACGAAGCGCTCGTGGTCTTTTTTCTTGTCCGCCGGATAACAAAAGAACGGGGCGCCGTATTTTTTCGCCAGCCCTTCCAAATCCGGACGATTGGCAAGGACGACGACGGGGCGGCCGCGGATCGTGCCCGACTTCATGTCCTTGAGCAGCGTTTGGAGGCAGTGAGGCTCGCGGGTGACGAGCAGGGCCACGTGTTTGACCTTCCGCTCGGCCTCCGGCGTGAGCGTGATGTCCATCCCGATCTTCCTGCCGACGGCCTTGAGGCTCTCGCGCAGGACGGCGACCGACGACTTTGCGTCCTTCAGGTCCACCACCATGTTCATGACGAGATAGCCTTCCAGGATGCGCTGGTCGATGTCTTCGATGTTCAAGCCGTTCTTGAAGAGGTGCATGGTCACGGTCGCGATGATGCCCTTGTGGTCGGGCCCCGCGACGCGGACCTTGGCAAGTTTCTTGGTGTGGGAAGCGGCCATCAGGATTCAAAAAGTATCATAATTCCGGATATTTGCATCATAAAAAACGAGGGGTCTCCTGGCCGGATTCCTTCTTGACAGTTTGGGGAGCGACTTCATAACATGGCAATATCCTTCGCTTAAGCGCCGCTGCCCCGTGGATGTGGGTGTTGGACGTAAGCGACATCGGAAGAGAAGAGAGGCTATGGAAACCAAGATCAGACTCGCCCGGTTCGGGGCCAAGAAGAAACCCTTTTACAGGATTGTCGTCGCAAGCCTGTCGTCCTCGCGGGACGGAAAGTTCCTCGAGGTCGTCGGCCATTACGACCCCGCCAAGGGCGTCGAGAAGGCGACCATCGACAAGGCCAAGGTCGAGCTTTGGATGAAGAAGGGCGCAAAGCCTTCGGATGTGGTCAGGCAGATTTTGAAGAACGCACCGGCGCAGGGTTGACCAAAGAGCTGCTGCTCGTAAGGAGGTCGTCATGTCGACAACGCCTCTGAAAGACCTGGTCGAGTACATGGCAAAGGCCTTGGTGGACTTTCCCGATCAAGTGGTGGTGGCCGAAATCGACGGCGAACAGACCACGGTCATCGAGCTTAAAGTGGCCAAGGAAGACCTGGGCAAGGTCATCGGCAAGCAGGGCCGCACCGCCCAGTCGATGCGGACGATCCTGGGGGCCGTCTCCACAAAACTCCGTAAACGCTCCGTTCTGGAAATCCTCGAGTAGGGCGCGCCGTGCCCCTACAGTTCGACATCCTCACGCTATTCCCGTCGCTTTTCGATTCGCCCTTTTCCCATTCCATCCTGAAGCGCGCCCAGGAGGCCGGATTGATCTCGATTCGCCTGAGGGACATCCGCGACTTTACGGAGGACAAGCATCGAAGGACCGATGACATCCCCTACGGCGGCGGACCCGGCATGGTGATGAAGCCGGGGCCTGCCGTCGCGGCCATCGAGGCGGCGGCCGTTCCCGGCAAAAAGGTCCGCCGTATTTATTTCTCGCCGCAAGGCCGCCCCCTCAACCAGGAGCACCTCGCCGCTTATCTCGAGTACGACCAATTGGTGCTCCTGTGCGGACGCTACGAAGGCGTTGACGAGCGTGTCATCGAACATTTCATCGACGAGGAGGTGTCCATCGGGGACTACATTCTGACCGGCGGCGAGTTCGCGGCGATGGTCTTCGTGGATGCCGTGTCCCGGCTGATCCCCGGAGTCCTGGGGGAGGAAGGATCCCTCAAGAACGAATCGTTTTCCGCGTCGTTGTTGGAATATCCCCAATACACGCGTCCTCCTGAATTCCGGGGTCACAAGGTCCCGGAGGTCCTCCTGTCCGGCGATCACGCCAAGATCGAGGCATGGAGACGCGAGATGGCCCTTGAGCGCACTCGGAAAAAACGGCCGGACCTTCTCAAAAAATAGCTGAGCTTTTCCCCTTTACATGGTGCGTCATCGTGTGTTTCGCTTTGGGACATAACGCGGGAGGTGTTTCTTGGGCATTACGATCATCCAAAAGAGCGATCTGACCCGCAAGAAGCCCCACGCGAAGGTCGCCCTCGTGCTCGCGGGCGGCGCCATCACCGGCGGCACCTTCAAGGTCGGCGGTCTCAAGGCCCTGAACGACTTCCTCGTCAACCGCAAGGTGACGGACTTTGACACCTACGTCGGCGTCTCGGCCGGCGCCTTCATCAACGCCCATCTCGCCTCCGGCGTCAGCCCCGAGGAGATCCTTAAGATCCTCGACGGGACGTCCGAACACTTCGAACAGCTCTCGCCCTTCCACGTGTATTGGCCGAATTTTTTCGAATTCCTGGAGCGGCCCCTCTCGTACCTCTACCGTCGGGCGACCTACATCCCCGGCATCTTGTACGATTCGATCGCGGCCCTGCCGCGGCTCTGGCAGCCGCTCAAGGAAGGTTTTCTGCGTTTCTGCTCGGAGCCGAACTACTCCAACTTCGAGCACTTCGTGAGCCCCATGGCCAAGATCATCTATTCCAAGCGCGCCATGCCTTCCATCACGGAGGCCTTTCCGACCGGCCTTTTCAACGGCAACAGCCTCGAGAAGTACGTCCGCAAGAATTTCGAGCGGAACCATCTGACGAATAATTTCAAGGTCTTGAAGCGCGTGCGGGGCAAGTCTCTCTACATTATCACGACGGATCTGGATACCGCGGATCGCGTCATCATGGGGCCGGACGAGATGAACGACGTGACGATCTCACAGGCGGTTCAAGCCTCCTCGGCCCTGCCCATGCTTTACAAGCCCGCGCGCATCAAGGGAGTCGACTACATCGACGGGGCGGTCAAACGGACGACCAATATGGACTTGGCCATCCGCAAGGGCGCCGATCTCGTCGTCTGCTACAACCCTTTCCGCCCGTACTCGAACCGGCTGGTCTTCGAATACCTTCGCGAGGAGGACAAGTACGTGACCAAGAACCGGCGGATCTCGGACAGCGGGCTTCTCATGATCTTCAACCAGGTCTTCCGGACGATCTTCCACACGCGCATCCGGTATTTCATCGATCAAATGATCCTGGATCGCAGCTTCAAGGGCGACATCATCCTGATCGAGCCCAAGGAAGACGACTCGACCTTTTTCGAGATGAACCCGTTTTCCTTCTGGAACCGCGCCCGCGCGGCGCGGCACGGATTCGCCTCCGTCAAGAACACGATCGAGGGGCGCTTTGACGAGGTCTCGAGGATCATGGCGAGTTACGGCATCCAGATGACGAGGGACGTTGTGGACCAGGACTTCTCCCAGATGACGAAGTCGACCTCCGACGACGCCATGATCATGGGCGTTCTGGAGAAGGAGCGGCCGCCCAAGCGCCGTCTCCGTCTCGTCGCTTAAAGTCGAGTCATGCAAGTCTATTCCGTTTCCGAGATCACGCGGGGCATCAAGGCCCTCCTCGAGGATCAATTCTCCGACGTCTGGATCGAGGGGGAGATCTCCAATTTCAAGCCCGCCTCCTCCGGGCACTTCTATTTCAGCCTGAAAGACGAGCAATCGCAGATCCGCGCCGTGATGTTCCGCGGGTCGAACCTGAAACTCAAGTTCCGCCCCGAAAACGGCCTGCACGTGCTCGCCTTCGGCCGGGTCAGCGTCTATGAGCCTCGCGGCGAGTATCAAGTCATTCTCGACCACCTGGAGCCGAAGGGCGCGGGTGCCCTTCAGCTCGCCTTCGAACAGTTGAAGAAGAAGCTCGAAGACGAAGGCCTCTTCGACGAGGCCCGCAAGAGGCCGATCCCGTTTCTGCCTTCGAGGATCGGCATCGTCACGTCGCCCACGGGAGCGGTCATCCGCGACATGATCCACGTCCTGACGCGCCGGTGTCCCAACGTCCGGATCCTTCTCGACCCGGTTTCCGTTCAAGGAGACGGGGCGGCGTCCGAAATCGCCGCGGCCGTCCGCCGGATGGGGGCGCGAGGGGACGTGGACGTCCTGATCGTCGCCCGCGGGGGCGGGTCCATGGAGGATTTGTGGGCGTTTAATGAGGAGGCCGTCGCGAGGGCGATCGCGGAGTGTCCCATTCCCGTCATCTCCGCCGTCGGCCACGAGACGGACTTCACCATCGCCGATTTCACGGCGGACATGCGCGCCCCGACGCCCTCCGCGGCGGCGGAACTCGCGGTGCCCGTCAAGGAAGACCTCTTGGAGGGGCTGGAAGCGAAAGGCCGGCGCCTCAGGCAGTCGATCGACCAGACGATCGAAAACTTGAGGCTGCATCTCAAGAGATGGGAGGCCTTCTTCCGCGACCCCGGCCGGCGGCTCGCCGAGCTTCTCCTGCGGCTCGACCATTCGCGGGAGCGCCTGACGGGCCTCGTGGAGCACCGGATTGAGATGGCGCGGGAGGGGCTCAAGGGCGTTCAGAAGCACCTGGCCTCGCTCAATCCCCTGGCGATCTTGGAGCGCGGGTACGCGGTGGTGACACCCGAGGGGGGCTCGCATCCGCTGCGCCGCGCCGGGGAGGTCCGGGACGGCGACCGCCTCAAAATCCGCCTTTACGAGGGCGATCTGTCTGCAGTAGCGTCCCGGCCTCGTGGCAACGGCAAAACCTGAAAAGTTCGAGGCGTCCCTCCAGAGGCTCGAGGACCTGGTCCAGAAGCTTGAGGACGGCGATCTGCCCTTGGAGGATTCGCTCAAGGTCTTTGAAGAGGGCATGGCGCTCGTCAAGTCGTGCGAAAGGCGTTTGAACGAGGCCCAAAAGAAGGTCGAAATCCTCACGAAGGACGGGAAGACCAAGGATTTCGAGGTGGAAGAGTGATCGCCTTGAAGGCCTACATGGATGAGAAGCGGAAGAAGACCGATGCCTTTATGGACGCGCATTTTAGGCTCTCGGCGGACGATCAGCCCAAGTTCGGGCACGTTTACGAGGCCATGAGGTACAGCCTTCTCGCCGGAGGAAAACGCGTCCGTCCCGTTCTCTGCCTGGCCGCCCACGAGGCCTGCGGAGGGCCGGCCGACGATCCCGCGGCCCTTGCGGTCGCCTCCGCGTTGGAACTCATTCACACCTACTCGCTCATCCACGACGACTTGCCGGCGATGGACAACGACGACCTGCGCCGCGGGAGGCCGACCAACCACAAGGTCTTCGGCGAGGCCATGGCGATCCTGGCCGGCGATTCGCTGCTGACCGAAGCCTTTCTGATGATCGCCCGGGCGTCCGCCGGGGGTGCCGATCCCGCGGTGCTCCTGGAGATCTCGGGGGACATCGCCGAGGCCTCCGGGGCGCGGGGCATGGCGGGCGGCCAGGTCCTGGACCTTGAGTCCGAGAAGAAGAAGATCAGCCGCCAGGAGCTTGAGACGGTGCACCGTCACAAGACCGGTTGCCTGATTTTGGTGTCGGTCACGTCCGGGGCCAAGCTGGCCGGAGCAGACGCCGCGAAGCTGGCCGCCATGCGGGCCTACGGTGAAAACGTCGGTCTCGCCTTTCAGATCGCGGACGACATCCTGGACGTCGAGGGCGGGGCCGAGGAGATGGGCAAGGCGACCGGCGGCGACGCCCGGAAGGAGAAGTCGACGTATCCGTCGATGTTGGGACTCCCCGAATCCAAGCGTCTCGCCCAAGAGGCCATGCAGAAGGCCGTCGATGCCTTGAAGGGATTCGATCAGCGGGCCGACCCCTTGCGCGAGTTGGCCCGTTTCATCGTCAACCGGAAGTCGTGATGCCCCTGAAGCAAACCGCCATCACCCTCAAAAGCGAACGCCCCCTGCAGATCCATGATCTGACGGAGGCGGTCCGCCGATTCACCGCCGAAAGTGGCGTCCGGGACGGGCTCTTGATCGCGGCCAGCCGGCACACGACGATGGGCGTCGTGATCAACGAAAAGTGCGAGTTTTTGGAGAGGGACATGATCCGATTCCTGGAAAAACTCGTCCCCGCCCAGGCCGACTACGAGCACAACCGGCACGCGGTCGACGGCCGGCCGAACGCGCACAGCCATTTGCTGTCGCTCGTGATTCCCAGCGAGTTGACGCTCGTGATCGCCGGCGGCGAGCTCCAGCTCGGCACGTGGCAGTCCGTTTTCGCCGTCGAGCTCGACGGGCCCCGGCCCACGCGCAAAATCCACCTCACGGTCTTTTCCGCATGATCTCCGAGAGCGACATCCCCGGATTCTTCGCCGAGCGCCGCGATCTGAAACTCGAGGACTACGTCCTTCTCAAATACGTCTTCGAAACCGGCGTCGACCCCAGGCTCGCCGCCGCCAGCCTGTGCTGCGAGCAAAGCACGGCCCAATGGGCGAGGCCGGGGAGGGACGAGGATTTTCGGGCGTTGCACGGGGCGAAGGTGGTCTCGTTGACCGAATGTGGGGGCGTCAGGCCTGACGCCGCTACGGCGAAATCCTACGAGGTCACCATCGCCCACCCCCACCGCAATTTTGGTCCCCGCATCCCCAATTTCCTCTCCGCGGCCGCGGGGGAGGGGCCTTTTTACTGCCCCGGGATTCACTTCATCAAATGGACGGACTTCGAATTCCCGGAGTCGTTCCTGAAGCAATTTGAAGGCCCGCAGTTCGGTCTTCCGGGACTCCGCCGGATGTCCGGCGCGTCCGGCCGGCCTTTTTTCGTCGGCGTGGTCAAGCCCAACATCGGGCTCAAGCCCTCCGGATTCGCCGAAATCGCCTATCAGGGTTGGAAGGGCGGGCTCGACATCGCCAAGGACGACGAGATGCTCGCGGACGCGGACTGGTCGCCTCTGTCCGAACGGGTGCGCCGGACCTCCGAGGCGAGGGTCCGGGCCGAGAAGGAGACGGGGGAAAAGAAGATCTACATCGCCAACATCACCGACGAGGTCGATTCCATCTGGCGCCTCCATGACGAGGCGGTCGAAAGCGGGGCCAACGCGGTGATGATCAACGCGATCATGACCGGCGTCAGCGCCCTGCGGGCCCTACGGCGGATCGCCAGGGTCCCGGTCATGAGCCATTTCACCGGCACCGCTGTCTTTTCGCGGGTACCGAACTTCGGCGTCAGCTCGCTCGTTGCGGCCAAGCTTCAAAGGATCGCAGGGGCCGACATCATCGGCCTCGCGGGTTTCGGCGAGAGGATGGGATGCGCGGACGGGGAGGTCCTGGCCAACATCGAGGCCTGCCTCAAGCCCTGGGGACCGATCCTTCCGGCCCTCCCGATCCCGGGGGGGAGCGATACCCCCGAGACGTTGCCGAAGGTATTTTCCAAGATCGGCCACGCTGACTTCGGCTTCATCTGCGGCCGCGGCGTCTTTGGCCACCCGCAGGGACCCGCGGCGGGGGCCGCGGCGCTCCGCGAGGCCTGGTCCAAGATCAAAAAATGAAGATTCGCGCCGATCAGCTTCTGGTGAAGAAGGGATTGGCGGGTTCACGCAATGAGGCCCAGGCCCTGATCCTTGCCGGCGAGGTCTCTTCCCCCAGGGGACGCATCGAAAAATCCGGCCAGCTTCTTTCCGAGGACGAAGCGATCGAGGTGAAGCAGAAACTCCCCTTCGTCGGCCGCGGGGGCTTGAAGCTCGATCACGCCCTGAAGGAATTCGCGATCGACGCCTCGGGGCTCGTTTGCCTCGACGTCGGCGCCTCGACCGGCGGGTTTACGGACTGCCTCCTCCAGCGCGGGGCGAAAAGGGTCTACGCCGTCGACGTCGGTTACGGGCAGATCCACGACAAGATCCGCCGCGATCCGCGCGTCGTCCTTTTCGAGAGGACGAATTTCCGCCACATCGACCCTTCGCTCATTCCGGAGCCCGTCGATCTGGCCGTGATTGACGTCTCGTTCATCTCGCTCTCCAAGATCTTGCCCAAGGCCAGGGCGAGTCTGAAGGTCGGCGGCCGGATCGTTGCCCTGGTCAAACCCCAGTTCGAGCTCTCGCCCCAAGAGGCGGGGAAGGGCGTCGTCCGCTCGGAGGAGCTGCGCGAAAAGGCCGTGGCGAAGGTGGAAAAGGAGGCATCCTCCCTGGGCCTCGCGCCCGCCGGCCGCGTCTGGTCGCCCATCGAGGGGGCCAAGGGAAATCGCGAATGCCTCATTCTTCTGGGGCGTCCGCACAGTGGCCGTTCTGACGGATGACCACCAGGGCCAGGAGGGCCCTGTCGCCGGACACGCGGTCTTCGGGGCGGAGAAGGCCCTGCGCCAACGCCCATTCGTCGGGCGAGAGAATCTTGGAAAAAGTCTCGAAGGGGATCGCCTCCCCGCCGTCCTTCCTTAAGGCCCGGGGGAATCGGTCAAAAGCCTTGGCGATCAAGTAATCCAGCTGCTGAGCGTCTGCCGCCGCCAGACGGTCCCGGCAGGTTTCCCGCCGGCGTGGTTCCCGGATCGAAGAGAGATGGTCGTTGAAGAGCGTGTCGAAAAGGCGGACTCCCGCCTCCCTGAATTTATCCCTCCAGGCCGGCTCCTCGGCGTGTTCGGGGTTGGGGAGGATGGAGGCCAGGTAGCTCGCCTCCAGCGGTCCCAGTTCCGCCGGGGTCTTGCCGAAATAACGTTCCGAGGCGTTCGCGATCCCGAAGAGCGAGGGACCCCATTGAGCGACGTTCAGGTAGATCTCCAGAATCCGGTCCTTCGAGAGGCTTCTTTCGAGTTTGAGCGTCAGGACGATCTCCCGGAACTTCCGCGCCGCCGTTTTTTCGGGGCCCAGGTAAAGGTTCTTCGCCAACTGTTGCGTGATGGTGCTCCCGCCCCAGACGACGGTTCCTTTCCTCCAGTTGATCGTCAAGGCGGTCCAGAGGTTCTGGAGATCCAGCCCTCCGTGGCGGAAGAACCGGATGTCCTCGGCCAGCACGACGGCCTGGGGGATGAATGGAGACATGTCCTTGAGGGGCGTCCAGCGCGGCGAGCAACCGGGGCCACCCTGGGGGCATCGTTGCCGGATGAAGCCCGTCGTTTCGGGATCGGCGTGGACCAGGGCCGACGGATCGGGTGACGCGAGCCAGAGCCAGAGCGGGAAGATCACCGCGCCGAGGACGGCGAAAAGGAGGGCCGCGTTCCGGAGCCGCCTGAGCGTCACCCCGTTTGTCTAGCTCAAACCGTCGTTGTCATCATCCGTTTTTATGGTTACTTTGCGGCGGTGGGGGATTTCGTTCTCAAAGCGCGACGCCGCGCGGCGGTCTTTGCGATCTTGGCGATCTTGGCGACCGGCGCCGTGTCGGGCTGCGCGTCGACCGGCCCGAGGGGATCGCGCAAGGAGGCCGCCGCCCCCAAGGGCAGGGACGCGTCCTATTATTACCTCCTCGCGGAGATGGAGACCCGGCGGAACCGTCCCGCCAAGGCGCTCGCCTACGTCGAAGAGTCCATCGAAAAGGACCCCGACTCGCCCCGGCTTTGGTACAAGAAGGCCTTTCTCGAGGCCGCCCTGGGGGACTTGAAGAAGGCCGAAGAGGACGTCCGGCAGTCGCTGGCGTTCGACCCGGACGACCGGGACGCCAACGTCCTGCTCGGCAAGATTTGCCAATCCCAAGACCGGCGCGCGGAGGCCATCAGCGCCTACAAGAAGGCCCTCCGCCCGGATCCCGTGTTGCCTCCCTCGGAGGAGGCCAACGTGCTGCTGATCGAGACCTACGTGGCCGACAAACAACCGGGCGCGGCCCTGAGCCTCACCCAGTCCTGGCAGAGACAGGACGCGGACAACGTCCTGCCCGTCTTTTACGAGGCATGGCTCTATCAGAACTTCATCAAGAACGCGGCGAAAGCCGTCGCCGCCTATGAGCGTGTGATCGAGATCGACCCGTCCAACGTCAAGGCCCTTTCCGCCCTGGCGGAGATTTACGTCGAGAGGAAGGACGAGAAAAAGGCGCTGGAAACCTTCGGCCGGCTCGAATCGCTCGCGCCCGGCGACGCCAACTTGAAGCTCAAGACTGCCATCATTTACTACGAGCAGAAACAGTACGATCGCGCCGTCGAGAAATTCCGGGACGTGCTCCGCGAATATCCCGGCGACGAGCGCATCATCTATTACATGGGCGTCATCGAGGAGAACCTCAAGCACGACGACGAGGCGAGGGCGGAGTTCGAAAAAATCCTGCCGGCTTCGACCTTCTACAAGGACGCCCGGTTGCACATGGCCTTCTTGAAGCTCCGCAAGGGCGACGCCGCGGGCGCCCAGGAGATCATGGAGGACGCCATCCGGCGGAAGCCCGCCGTCGGGCCGTTCTACGAGTACCTGGCGGAGATCCACCGCGACCGGGGGGAATACGGCCCCGCGATCGACGTCCTCCGCCGCGGCCTGAAGAAGAGCCCGGAGAAGGAGTCCCTCTGGTACAACCTGGGGATGGCTTACGACAAGGCCGGCCGCTTTCCCGACATGGTGAGCGCGATGCGCGAAGTGTTGAAGCTCAACCCGCAGAACGCCAGCGCCCTGAACTACCTGGGCTACTCCTACGCCGACCGGGGCGAGAACCTGGACGAGGCCCTGGAGCTCTTGAAAAAGGCCGTCGCGCTCAAACCGGGCGACGGATTCATCACCGACAGTCTGGGCTGGGTGCATTTCCGCCGCGGGGAGTGGGAGCTGGCGCTTTCCGCCATCCAGCGGGCCTACGGGATGGTGCCGAATGAACCGACCATCACCGAACACCTGGGAGACGTCTGGTTGAAGAAGGGCGATCGCGGCAAGGCGCTCAAGTATTTTCGGGAGGCTGCGGCCCTCCTTCAAAAGAAGGGAAAGGACGACGCGGAGGCGGCGAAGGAACTGGAAAGGGTGAGGCAAAAGATTTCGGGGCTGGGCGCGTGAAGCGCTGGGCGTGGCTGCCGCTGCTGGTCCTCTGCTGGAGCGGATGCGCGGGCACGCGCGGCGCCGTCCCGCGCGGCGGACCCGTGTCCGAAGACGTTCGCACCCGGGTCCTGGCCTCCCTGCGCGAGCGGAACGAGTCGCTCCATTCGCTCAGGGGCTTGGCGACGGTTCGCTACGGGTCTGCGCTTTTTGGAACGCGCGGCGAGACGGCCTTTGCGGTGCAGGGACCGGACCGGTTGCGGATCGACGGATTGGCCGACTTCGGGCTGTATCAGTCGCAGATGGCCACCGACGGCCGGACGCTGAGGATCGTTTGGCCCGTGGACCGGCGTTACTTCGAGGGCGCGGCCACACCCGAGACCTTCGGACGTTATCTTCTGGTGGGTCTTCCTCCGGAGACGGTCGTCGGAATCCTCCTCGGTGAAGTGCCGCTCGGAGGCGGCGATGATGGGTTGATCGTCCGCATGGGGAAGGGCGGGCGCTACGTCGTCACGGGCGGCGGCCTGACGGCCATCGTGGAGTGTCAGGACGGCAGTTGCCTCCCCCTCGAGTACACGGTGACGGACGGGCGGGACCGGCCCGTTTACCGCGTGGCGTTTACGGCCTATGTGCATGAGGACCGCCCGTTCTGGTTCGCCGACCGGATGACCGCGCGGTTCTGGGAGACGGCGGCGGGCGCTCCCAAGGCCCGGATCGAGGTCGGTTTCAAGGAGATCGAGATCAATCCGAAGATCGACGCGAAACTGTTTGAATTGAAGATACCCAAAGATGCGGAACCTGTTTCGGATTAACATTTTTGTCATCCTGATCGGCTTCGGCGCCTGTGCCGTGACGGTGCCCAAGGACCCCGAGACCCTCGTCTGGCACCTGGGCGCCGAGCCGGACCTGCTGAACCCCATCACCTCGACCGACGCCTACGCCTCGCGGATCGAGGGCTTCCTCTACGACTCGCTGATCGAGCGCGACAACCAGACGCTCGAGTGGAAGCCCAAGATGGCCGAGCGCTGGGAGGTCTCGCCCGACAAGCTCAAGTTTACGTTCTACATCAGGCCCGGCATCCGTTGGCAGGACGGTCATCCGGTCACAGCGGACGACGTCGTCTACTCCTACGAACGCATCATGGACCCGAAGGTCGACGCCCCGCACCTGCGCGTCTATTACCAGGACCTCGAAAAGGTCGAGAAGATCGACGACCTCACGGTCCGCTTCACCTACAAGAAGCCGTATTTTCTGGCCCTCGAATTCTCCGGCGGGATTCCGATCGTTCCCAAGCATCTCTTCGACAACGGCGAGGACTTTAACAAACATCATCTGAATCGCGCCCCGGTGGGCAACGGCCCTTACAAATTCGTCTCCTGGGAGACCGGCAAGAAGATCGTTCTCGAGCGGAACGAGGAATATTGGGGCCGTTCCGTGGGCCCGGAAATCGCGAAAGTGCCGGACATCAAGAAGATCAGCTTCGAGATCGTCGCCGAAGACACGGTGGCCCTGCAGATCTTGAAGAAGGGCGAGCTCGACTTCGCGGGACTCCGGCCCATCCAGTGGGTGAGGCAGACGGACACGCCGCATTTCAAGAAGCTCTTCAACAAGTACCAGTTCTATACGCCGAGCTACAGCTTCATCGGCTGGAACATGCGGCGCCCGTTCTTTTCCGACGCGCGCGTCCGAAAGGCGATGACGATGCTGGTCAACCGGTACGCCATTTTGGAGGAGCTCAATTTCGGGCTGGGCCGCGTCGTCTCCGGCCCTTTTTATTTTGAGTCGAAATCCTACGACCAGGCCATTTCGCCCCTTCCTTATGATCCGGAGGCCGCGAGAAAACTCCTCGCCGGGGCCGGATGGAAAGACACCGACGGGGACGGACTTCTGGACAAGGACGGCAGGGCGTTCCGGTTCGAGTTCCTGATCCCCTCCGGGCGGCGGTTCGCCGAGCGGCTCGCGAGCATCTTGAAGGAAGACCTGAAGAAGGTCGGGATCGACATGGAGATCCGAAAGATCGAATGGGCCGTGTTCATCAAGAACCTGGACGATCGTCAGTTCGACGCGGTGACCCTCTCCTGGACCTTCGGCATCGACCAGGACCCTTATCAAGTCTGGCATTCCACCCAGACGGAGAAGGGGTCCAACTTCGTGGGGTTCCAAAACGAAGAAGCGGACCGCCTGATCGAGGAGGGCCGGGTCGAGTTCGACCGGGACAAGCGGGAGGCGATGTACCGGCGCCTCCACGCGATCATCGCGGAGTCCCAGCCCTACACCTTTCTCTTCAGCAGCCCGAACCTCGTGGCCCTGCACAAGCGTTTCGAAAACGTGAAGGTCTACCCGGCGGGGATGGACACGCTGGAGTGGAAGGTGAATAAGGGGTTTGTCGCCGAGCCATGACGACTTATCTTCTTAAACGGTTCTTGCTCATCATCCCGACCTTCCTGGGGATCACGCTCGTCACGTTCCTCATCATCCAGCTCGCGCCCGGCAATCCCGTCTCCCTCAAGATCCAGCAGCTGGGCGGGGAGGGGATCAAGGCGGAGTCGGTGTCGCGGGAGGTCATCGAGGCGACGAAAAAACTCTACGGCCTCGACCAGCCGTTCCACGTCCAGTACGGGCGCTGGCTCAAGCGGATCGTGACGCTCGACTTCGGGGACTCCTACAAGGACCACCGGCCGGTCCTGGACAAGATCAAGGACGCCCTGCCCGTGACGCTCCTTCTGAACGTCCTCTCGATCCTCATCGTCTATCTCATCTCGGTCCCGTTGGGGATCTACTCCGCCTTGCATCCGTCGAGCCTTTGGGACCGCGTGATGACGCTCGGTCTTTTTCTCCTGTACTCGCTCCCGTCCTTCTGGGTCGCCATGCTTCTCATCATTTATTTGGGCGGAGGCGATTACCTGGATCTCTTCCCCATCGTGGGGCTCACCGCCATCGGGCACGGACAGCTCCCGTGGTGGGGCCGGATCGGGGACGTGGTCTGGCACCTCGTCCTTCCGGTGACCGTCTTGACGTATGGGGGGCTCGCCTTTCTCTCGCGGTTCTCCCGGGCCCAGATCCTGGAGGTGATCCGCCAGGACTACATCCGGACGGCGCGCGCCAAGGGGGTTCCGGAGCGGACGGTCGTCTTCAAGCACGCCCTCCGGAACGCCCTCATCCCGTTCATCACGCTGGTGGGCACGCTCCTCCCCGCGATGATCGGCGGGAGCGTCATCGTGGAGCAGATCTTTTCGATCCCGGGCATGGGCAATCTGGGCTTCGAGGCGGTCTTGTCCCGCGATTATCCGACCGTGATGGCGATCGCGGCGATCGAGGCGCTCCTGACGCTCGTGAGTCTCCTGATCAGCGATATTTTATATGTGTTCGTGGATCCGAGGATCAGCTTCGAAAAAATATGAACCTTAGATTCATCTGGCAGCAGTTCTCCAAAAACAGGATGGCCGTCGCGGGCCTCGCGTTCGTCCTCGTTCTCTTCGCCGTCGCGGCCCTCGCGCCCCACCTCAGCGCCCATTCCCCGACCGCCTACGACCTGGGCTCGATTCTCAAGCCGCCCTCCGCGGCCCACTGGCTGGGCACGGACGAGGAGGGGAGGGATATCTGGGCCCGGATGGTTTTCGGCACCCGCATCTCGCTGACGGTGGGGCTGATCTCCGTCGCCCTCTACGTCGCCATCGGCGTCCTCTTGGGGGCCTTGGCGGGTTACTTCGGAGGCTGGGTGGACGTCGTCGTTTCGCGCGCCATCGAGGTCATGATCTGCTTTCCGACCTTTTTCCTCATCCTCGCCGTGCTCGCGTTCATCGGTCCGTCGCTCGTCAACATCATGATCGTGATCGGGCTCACGAGCTGGCCGGGCATCGCCCGCCTCGTGCGGGGCGAGTTTCTCAAACTGAGGAAGCAGGACTTCGTGATGGCGGGCAAGATCGTCGGGGCGGGGAACGCCCGGATCATCTTCCGCCACATCCTGCCCAACAGCCTGGCGCCCGTCTTCGTCTCGGCCACCTTCGGCGTCGCGTCGTCGATTCTTATCGAATCGAGCCTGTCGTTTTTGGGGTTCGGCGTCCAGCCGCCGACGCCGTCCTGGGGCGAGATCCTCTCGCAGTCGCGGGACTTCATGGACATCGCCTGGTGGCTGGCGTTTTTCCCCGGGCTCGCCATTTTCATAAGCATTACCGCCTACAATTTGGTAGGAGAAGGCTTGCGGGACGCGATCGATCCGCGGATGAAGATTTGATGAATGCGTTATTGAAAATCGAAGGCCTGAAGACCCACTTCTTCACGTCCGCCGGCGTGGTGAAGGCGGTCGACGGCGTGAGCCTCGAGGTTCCGGAAGGCGGGACGCTCGGGATCGTCGGCGAGTCGGGGAGCGGCAAGTCGGTGACGGCGATGTCCGTGCTCCGGCTCGTCTCCGAACCGGGACGGATCGTGGGGGGAAAGGTCCTTCTGCGGCAGAAGGGGGAGGCGGCCGACCTCTTGTCCCTGCCCGTCGAAAATTTGCGCGACGTCCGCGGCGGCGTGATTGCGATGATCTTTCAAGAGCCCATGACGAGCCTGAACCCCGTCTTTACGATCGGCGACCAGATCGAGGAGGCGGTGGCGCTTCATCAAAAAGGTCTTTCCAAGGCCGAGCGGCGGGACAAGGTCTTCGAGTCCCTTTCGCTCGTGCGCGTGCCGGACCCCGAGCGCGCGGCCCGGGCCTATCCGCACGAGCTCTCGGGCGGCATGCGCCAGCGGGCGATGATCGCCATGGCGCTCTCGTGCCGGCCCGCGCTGCTGATCGCGGACGAGCCGACGACGGCCCTGGACGTGACGATCCAGGCCCAGGTCTTGGATCTCCTGCGGGAATTGCGGGAACGGCTCGGGATGGCGGTCATCCTGATCACGCACGACCTGGGGATCATCGCCGAGACGGTGGATCGCGTGGCCGTCATGTACGCCGGCCGCGTGGTGGAGGAGGGGGCGACCGCGGATCTCTTCGCCAAGCCACGCCATCCTTATACCAGGGCCCTGCTCCATGCCTTGCCCACGCTGGAGACGAAGGGGCGGCTGCAGACGATCCCGGGTTCGGTCCCCGACCTTTCGAGATTGCCGCGGGGCTGCGCCTATCAAGACCGTTGCGAACGGGTCCAGGCGCGGTGCCGGTCGGAGGAGCCGCCCTTGGAAAACGGGGCGCGCTGCTTTTATCCCTACGGGGGGTCATGAGCCAGGAACTCTTGAAGACGGTCGGCCTGATCAAGCTCTTTCCCGTGAGGGGCGGCGTTTTTTCGCGCGCGAAGGCCTTTGTTCATGCGGTTTCCGGGGTGAGTTTTTCCATCGGGGCGGGCGAGACCCTGGGGCTCGTGGGGGAATCCGGCTGCGGAAAAACAACCGTCGCGCGGATGGTGGCGCGTCTCATCGAGCCGGATGCCGGAGGGATCGTATTCGAGCAAATAGACATCGCGAAGCTTAAAGGAAGGGGGCTGCGCCCCCACAGGCGGAAGATCCAGATGATCTTTCAGGACCCTTACTCCTCCCTGAATCCGCGCATGAAGGCGGGAGAGATCGTCGCCGAGCCCTTGGTGATCCACCGGCAGGTCTCGCGCCGGGACAAACGGTCCCGCGTCGGCGACCTCTTCGAGCAAGTGGGCCTAGCGCGGGACGCCTACGACCGCTACCCGCACGAGTTTTCGGGCGGCCAGCGGCAGAGGATCGGCATCGCGCGTGCGATCGCCTTGAAACCGAGGCTCATCGTCGCCGATGAGCCCGTCTCGGCGCTGGACGTCTCCGTGTCCGCGCAGATCGTGAACCTGCTCCAAGACCTCCAGCAGAAGTACGGCATGAGCTATCTCTTCATCTCGCACGACCTCAAGATGGTGAAATACTTAAGCCACCGGGTCGCCGTGATGTATCTGGGCAAGATCGTCGAAACCGGTCCGCGCGAGGCGATGGACCGTCCGTTGCATCCCTACTCGCAGGCCTTGATCGCCGCAGTGCCCGTGCCGGATCCACGGCGCCGGAAGGCCAAACACATCGTTTTACCGGGAGAAATCCCGTCGCCCATGAACCCTCCGCCGGGGTGTTCTTTTCATACCCGGTGCCCGTTCGCGGAGGCGCGGTGCAAGACCGAGGAGCCTGAACTCAAAGAGTGGAAAAAAAATCATTGGGCGGCGTGTCATCTTGTGGAAAAGATCAACACAATCTAGGGAGCGAGGACAAACTATGGCCAAGTCAATCCGCCTGATCGCCGCCGTTTCGGTACTTCTCGCATGCGCCGCTTGTTTTCCCATCCGGTCGGCCAAACCCAAAAAGCCCCCCAAGGTGGAGGGAGTGGCGGGGCGGGTCCTGACCTCGTTTTCGCTTTCCATCGACGCGAACTACGATCCACGGCTCGACGGCCTGATCGCCGGCTACAAGCTCCTCCCCGTCATCGTGAAGAACATGTCCTTGAGGAACGTGATCATGGACGCGAAGAGGGACAAATGGGTCGTGGTGGGAGAGAAGGGCCAGCGCTACGCGGCGTTCAACACGCTCAGGGTCAAAGACCCCGTCCTGTGGCGCGAGATCCCGGACAAGATGAGGGCCTTGATCGATTACCCGGAGATCGTCCCGATCAACTACAGCGTGACCTTCGATCTGCTGATTCCCCAAAAGGCCAACCTCGAGTACTTCCGCGAAATCCACTACTACAATGCGGCCTGGCAGCAGGAGTTCATTCTCGAGAAGGAGTATTAGCTTTTAAGGCCCAGAAGGCGGCGAAGGCGGTCCTCCAGATCGTCTTCATCGGTCGGCTTGCGGAGGATCTCGATCTCGTTGCATTCGTCCTCCGACATCAGGGCCTTCACGTTGTCCGCCTCGCCCGTGGCGATGAGGATCTTCACTCCGGGGCGTTTCCTGCGCATCTCCCGCGCCAGGTCCAGACCCGTCCGGTCCGCCTGAAGATTGTAATCGCTTAGGACGGCCGTCAGGGCCGGGTTCGCGTCGAAAATTCTCATGGCCTCCGTCGGCGTCCGCGCGAGACGGACGTCGGGGAACCCGCGGGTTTCCAAGGAGAGGACCTGGATGTCGCCCAAATCCTCATCGTCCTCGATGACGAGGAGGGAGGTCGACACGGCCGGGGACGACATCGCCGGCACGGGGGCGGCGGGTTTCGCGGCCTCCACGGCCCACTCGCGCAGGATCTCCTCCAGGACTTCGTATTCCTTCAGGACCGTCAGGGGATCGGGAATCACGACCGCGTCCCCGTGGAACCTTTGTTGGAGCCTGTGGATCAGCCTCGTGATGCGGTGGGATGCGGATCGGATGGCCAGCAAGCCCTCGTCGGCATTTTCCCGGGCCATGAGGTATTCGGCATGGGAGGCAATGACCGCGTTTGCGTTGTTGACGATATGGCCCAGTCCACGGACGAACGCGGTGAAGGCCGCCGCGTCGACCGTTTCGCGGCCGGGAGAAGTTTCCTCCACGTTCCCAGCCCACCAGCGCCGGAGGGCCCCTTCGAGGGCCGGCGTCTCCTCGTCCTCCGAAAAGAGATAAAATGCGGCGTCCTGAAGGAAATGCCCCGGCCGCCAATGCGACGCGACCAGGTCCACCAATCGCTCGCTGTCGTCGGGGAGATTGCAGAGAAGCCTCATCCCCGAACTTTCGGCCGTGAAGGCCATGGGGATGAAACGGGGGGTTGCCGTCAAGAGGGCTTGCGGTGCCGCCAAGCTCACCCGGAGCTGGTGAAAGTTCCGTCCGTCCCCGCTCAAAAACAGCTTGTCAGGACCGAGGGCGGAGGCGATCTCGACCGGCGATTCCGGCATGCGTGCCAGGTGGATCTCCTGCGCGGACCCGAGATTCCAGATCTGGACGTCGGCGCCCGCCGTGTAATGGGAAGGTAGGACGCAGGGGACGGAGGTGGGAAGCCGGCCGATGAGGGAAGTGAGGGGATTCATTGTCCATTGGCTTCGCCACCCGGGCAAAAAAGTTGCCTCGAATTGTATCGTCTCAGGTCCGCCACCGTCGCTCGAAGTTCGGGGCAACCTTTCGATGCCCGGTGCGAAGTAACGGGTCGATGACTGGTCTCTGCTCACTGATCCAGCGAATCCCGGCCTCCGGTGCGATTTTGGACGCGGCCAGCCTTCTCGAGGGGGCCCGTCTTTTTCATGTCACCAGCGGGGCGGAGAATCTGTGGCTGGCCGATCTTGCGCGGTTTGACCCGCCCCTTGGGGGCAGTCTTTTTTTGAGCGCGGACGGCAGGATCTTTCACCAGCTGCGGGTCGTCGAGCGTCACGGGGCCTGTGTCCTGACCGACACGCCTGGAATCGTCCCGGCCCTCGCGGTCTATCAGGAGAACGACGTCCAATTCTTCTGGAACCTTCCCGGAAGGCCACTCGAAATGCGGCGTGTCCTCCTGGAAAGGATCCCCACCGTCGGTCTCCTCCGCGGGGCCTCTTTCTTCGCCTTTCTAGGCCCGCCGGAGCCTCAAGGTCCTGGCGTTCGCAATGCCGTTCTCGAACTGACGCCGGACCGCCTGATCCGGAAGATGGAAAGGCGCATCTCCGATTTCGATCATGGGCGCCTGACCATCGACGCGCCTTACCTCCTCGGCCGGGGTTTGAAGGAGTGTTCCGGTTTCTCAAGAGCCACGCCTTTCGGCGGAATCGAAGAGAAGGTGAGGGAGCGTCTCTCCTCGGCGGCCCCCGATCGCTCGCAACCGTTGAGGATCCTGACGATCGGACCCGGATACGGCCGGATGGAGGCGGAGCTCAAGGCCCTGTTCGGCGAAAGGGTCGCGATCGACACGTTTTCATTGACGGACGTGATTCCCCCGGAGAACCGGCCGGCCTTCTCGTCCGTTTACTTGGGGAACCTCGACACCCACCGGCTGCCCCAGGGCTACGACCTCGCTCTCTCCTTTTTCGGAAGCTCGCACGCGGTCGACCAGAGGAGGGTCTGGGAGCAGATCGTCGACTCCCTGGTCCCCGGAGGTGAGGCGTTTTTCGTCGAGTCGCGGGACCTCTTCCTGGGTTTCGTGTCCGAGACGCCGAGAGGCGACGAGATCCGGTATTTGCGGGAGAACCATTCCCTCCTTCACCGGTCGATGTCGGATCCCATGACCGCGCTGGTCAGCGGCATTTGCGTCGAAATGATCTTCATCCGGAAGGAACGCCCGTGTCCGCCGGCGAAGGCGATGCTGGACGAGGCGGCGGGCGCCGCCAAGCGCTACCAGGGCCTCTCTTACTCCCGGGAGGCCGGGGTGGCCGCGGGGCCGCTGTCGGACGAGGCGAATTTTGGGAAGGATCTCTGGGAGACCTTCCTCGAGGCCGCGCGGTTCAGGGGATACGCCCTGGACCCCCGAGCCTCCGCGGAGGATGTCGCCGCGTTCAAAGAACGGCTCCTGAAAAAATGCCGCTACAAGTCGTGGGAGGCCACGAAGGACAACGTGTCGCTCACCACCTTGGGCGAGGCGGTCGAGATCGTTTGGGAATGGATCCTCTGGCAGGAGATCTTGGTCAAACGTTGAAGCGGAAGAACAGCACGTCCCCGTCCTTCACGACGTAATCCTTGCCCTCGAGCCGCATCTTGCCGGCCTCTTTCACCTTCGCTTCGGAGCCCAGGGCGATCAGGTCCTCGTAGTGGTAGCACTCGGCGCGGATGAACCCCTTCTCGAAATCCGAATGGATGACGCCGGCCGCCTGCGGGGCCTTGGTGCCATGAGGGATCGTCCAGGCTCGGACCTCCTTGGGGCCCGCCGTGAAGTAGGTGGCGAGGCCCAGGAGTTTGTAGCCGGCGCGCGCCATCTGATCGAGACCGGACTCCTTCAGGCCCAGATCCTGGAGAAAGGCCTTTCTCTCGTCCAGCGACAGTTCGGCGATCTCCGCCTCGATCTTGCCGCTCAAGACCACCAACTCGGCGCCCTCCTTGGCGGCGTGGGCCTTCAAGACATCGATGGCGGGGGAGGACTTCTTGATCTCGGATTCGGCCACGTTCGCGACGTAAAGGACAGGCTTGTTCGTCAATAAGAAGAGGTCCTTCACCAGGGCCTTGTCCTCTTCAGTCAGGCCGAGTGACCGGGCCGGCTTGCCCTCGTTCAGGTGTTTTTCGAGCTTTTTGTAGATCTCCAGGAGACGGACGGAGTCCGCGTCTCCGGCCTTGGCCCTTTTCTCGACCTTGGCAATCGCCTTGGTGACGGAATCCAGGTCGGCGAGAGCGAGTTCCGTGTCGATGACCTCGATGTCGCGCAGCGGATCGACGCCGCCGTGGACGTGCACGACGTCGGGGTCGTCAAAACAACGGACGACGTGCGCGATGGCGTCCACGCTCCGGATGTGGCCGAGGAACTGGTTCCCGAGCCCCTCTCCCTTCGACGCGCCTTTGACGAGACCTGCGATGTCGACGAACTCGACGGAGGTCGGGACGACCTTTTCGGGCTTGAAGATCGCCGCGATCTTGTCCAGGCGCTCATCGGGCAATGCGACGACGCCGATATTCGGTTCGATCGTGCAGAACGGATAGTTCGCCGCCGCCGCGCCCGCGGCGGTCAAGGCGTTGAAGATGGTGGACTTGCCGACGTTGGGAAGCCCGACGATGCCGCATTGAAAGCCCATTTCAAGTCTCCGTATTCAAATGATTACAGGATATTTTCGAAGGAACACAAGGTCATTGCTCGAAGCGCGTGAAAGAGTCATGATGCCGACGTGAAAACGGGGCTATTCGCCGCGATTCTCCTTCTTGTCCCGGCGGTTTCTTTCGCCCAGGTCGTTGCGGGTGACCTCGATGCCTCGTTCGGGAGCGGCGGCAAGGCGACGACCGATCTCAGCGGCGGCGCCGATCATATCAATGCCATCGCCCTCCAACCGGATGGAAAGATCGTCGCGGTCGGGTTCGCGAGCCTCAGCGGCAATACCGATTTTGCCCTGGCTCGCTACAACCCGGATGGATCGCTCGATGCGACCTTCGGGAGCGGCGGCAAGACGTCCCTCGATTTCGGCGGCCGGGACGAGGCGGATGCCGTCGTCCTCCAGCCCGATGGAAAGATCCTGGCGGCGGGCTCAAGCTTGGGCGCCGCAAGTTCCGACTTCGCCCTGGCGCGGTTCCTCTCCAACGGCGCACCCGACACGTCCTTCAACCTGACCGGCAAGGTGACGACGGATTTCGGAGGGGCCGACTTTGCCAGCGGCATCGCCTTGCAGGCGGATCTGAACATCGTCGTCGTCGGCTTCACCCAGGCGGCGATGTCGGACCCGGACTTTGCCGTGGCGCGGTACCAGCCGGACGGCAAGCCGGACCTGAATTTCGACCTCGACGGCCGGGTCATCACCAATTTTTCCGCAGGAAGCGAGGACGGTGCGTCCTCCGTCGCCATTCAACCCGCCGACCAGAAGATCGTCGTCGCCGGATTTTCCAACTTCGATTTCGCCGTGGCCCGCTACCAGCCCAACGGGGGCCTCGACACGAGCTTCGATCCTCTGGGCTTGGACGGCAAGGTGACATTGACCTTCGGTGGCCTCATTGAATCCGCCTTCGCCATGGTGGTGCAGCCCGATGGAAAGATCCTGCTGGCGGGTGACGCGGACGTGAACTTGGTCAAGGAGTTCGCGCTGGCCCGGTTCGACGCGGACGGGGGTTTGGATGCCGGCTTCGGTTCCGCAGGACGCGTTCTGACGGGTTTTGCCGCCAGCCATGGGGATTCAGCGCACGCCGTTGCCGTCGACGCCGGGGGCCGCATCCTGGCGGCCGGCTACTCGCAAGCGGATTTCGGACTGGCGCGTTACGCGTCCGGCGGGGCTCTGGATGTTTCCTTTCAAGAGGGCGGGCTTGTGACGACGGATTTCGACGGCGGCTCGGACGCGGCGACGGCGGTCGCGATCCAAACGGACGGATTCATCGTCGTCGGAGGCTACGCGGACGTCGGAGGGCAGGAGGACTTTGCCCTGGCGCGCTACCATCCGGAGTCCGTGGCGGCCGGAACGACGGGAGGCGGTACGGCGACGGGCGGGTCGACCGGCGGGGCTGACGGCGGAAGCGGCGGGGGATGCGCGCTGGTTCGATGGGTTGATTGACTTCGCGGCGGCCCTTCCTTAACATGACCCGGTCATTCGGAGGTCTTCATGAAGAAATTCCTTTGGTTGGCCGTGGCGGGGCTCTTCGTCTCGGGCTCGGCCTCGGGCCTGACCGTGCTCCAGCTTAATCTCGAACAATTGACCGCCCTGTCGGAAAAAGTCTTCGTCGGCCGCTGCGTCAGCATCGACGCGGACGCCGATTTCAAGGGACAAAGGGTTCAGAAGGTCACCTTCGACGTGATCGACACGCTCAAGGGCGAACCCTCCAAGACGGTCACGTTCCGCCAATTGGGGACGGTCGACGGGGGCGAGGACTTCGGCATGAAGGAGGGCGTTAAGATCCAGGGGCTGGAGCGCGACCTTCCGCAATACCAAGTCGGCGAAGAGGCGATCGTTTTTCTGAGCGCCGCGGGGGATTCCGGGATCACCGCCCCCGTGGGACTCGCCCAGGGCAAATTCGCGGTGACGGACAAGGCGGGCCTCAAGACCGTCGCCAATGGGGCGGGCAATCGAGGGCTCTTCATCGGAGCCGATAAAAGCCCCCGCCTGAAGACGATGTCCTTGACGGCCGCGGACCGCAAGATGATGTCGGTCAACGGCGGCGAACTTCCTTATTCCGATTTCATCTCTCTCGTGAAGAAACTGGCATCTCAATAAAGGGGATCTCTGTATGACGGCGCAACGACGGATGGTGGCGTTCTTGGTGGTTGTTCTGCTTTCCCTCTCTATCTCTTCCTGGGCCATCGGCCCGCGGAACGTGACCGACTCGGGACGCGCGGTCAAGTGGCCGGCCATGCCCGTGCGCGTGGACCTCGAGTCGGATCTGGACGTGCGCGGCAAGAACGTGGAGCCCCTGGTCGACGAGGCCCTCTCCCAGTGGGACGGCATTTCCGAGGCGAACGTCTCATTTGATTTGCGCGACCTGGGCGGGTCGGTGGATGACTCGAACGTCTGCGACTTTGTCTTCGACGCTTCGGCCTGCCCCGGCGGTCCGCTCGGCGACGGAACCAATCCGCTCGTGATCGACGAGGACGGCGCGATCGTCTCCGACTTCTTCGGCGCCGCGGCGAAGTTCACCACCTTGGGTTTCGCCTCCATCATCGGATCGGACCCCGCTTCCGGCAATGCGATCAAAGGCGAGGCGGTCTTCAACGCCGCCTGCCTGAACGGAGTGGAAATCCAGCCCGGCTGCGGGTCGGCCGGTTTGAGTTTCACGGACGACGACTTTACCTCGTTTATCGTGCACGAGATGGGGCACTTCCTGGGGCTGGACCATTCGCAGGTCAATCTTGAGGAAGCGACCGACAGCGACTCCTCCAACGACAACCTCATCACGACCATGTATCCGCGCTTCCTCATCGGCAACGGGGCCAATTTCAAGACGCCCGAAAAGGACGACCGCGCGGGGCTCGCCCAGCTTTATCCCGCCTCGAACTTCGCTTCGACCACCTGGTCGATCACGGGCACGGTCTTCAACGCGAGCGGGAGCGCGGAGCTCCAGTGCGCGAACCTGGTCGCCCGGAACGTCGCGGATCCCAAAAACGACGCGATTTCGGCCCTCTCCGGCGACTTCGACCCGCCGGGCACCGCCAACGGCGAATTCGTCATCTTGGGCCTGACGCCGGGCGCGACGTACACGATCGACTTCGAACCCATCGACGTGTCGGCGACCGGGGCCTCCGGCTACACGCCCTGCCGCGGCAGTTCCGGCGAGCCCGCGCCGCCCCAGTTCGCCTCGTTCACGTCCACGGACACCTTTACGGAATCGGCCGGGGCCGAGGTGAACGTGGATTGCCAGGCGGGCGAGGACTGCGCGCCCGGGTCCGGCGGGGGCGTCGGGTCGTCGGCCGGCGGGTGCTCGTTGGTGCGATGACTTGCCTTTTCCCGGCATAGCCGCTAGCTTCTGAACCGTGTTACCCGAGCGAAAAACCCGCGAAATCACCGTCGGCCGCGTCAAGATCGGCGGAAGGAACCCGATCGCCGTCCAGAGCATGGCGGCCACGCGCACCCAGGACCTGGAGGGGACCCTCCGGCAGATCCGCATTCTGGAAAAGGCCGGCGCCGATTTGATCCGCATCGCGATCGACAGCGACAAGGACGTGGACGCCCTCCGGAAACTTCGGGGCGAGACCGACAAGCCGCTGGTCGTCGACCTCCAGGAGAGCTACCGCCTGGCCGAGAAGCTCGCGCCCATCGTCCAAAAGATCCGTTACAACCCCGGACATCTGCATCATCACGAACGGCAGAAGAGCAAGCGCGACAAGGTGGCCTGGATCGCCGAGCAGGCGTCCAAGCACGGATGCGCCCTGCGCGTGGGCGTGAACTGCGGGTCGATCGATCCGGAATGGCAGGAGAAGTTCGGGGACAACGACGAGGAGGCCATCCTGCATTCGGCCGCCGAGCATTGCCAGATCTTGGACGACCTGGGTTTTAAGAACTACCTCGTTTCCCTGAAGGATTCCGATCCCAAGAAGGTGATCGATATCAACCGCCGCTTTCACGAGATGCGGCCGGACGTCCCCCTCCATCTGGGGGTCACGGAAGCGGGGCTGCCGCCCGAGGGGATCATCAAGACGCGGATCGCCTTCGAACAACTGGTCTCCCGCGGCATCGGTGATACGCTTCGCGTCTCCCTCACCGTGCCCTTCGACGACAAGGGCGAGGAGATCGCCGTTGGAAGGGCGATCCTCAAGGACATCGAGGAAGGCCGCTTCCGCTCCGTGCCGGACTTTGGAGAAAAGAAGCTGAACATCATCTCCTGTCCGTCTTGTTCGCGCGTCGAGAACGAAAAGTTCGTGGAGCTCGCGATGAAGGTGAAGGAGATGGCCCAGTACGCGAAGGAATATCAGGTGACGATCGCCGTCATGGGCTGCCGCGTGAACGGCCCCGGCGAGACCGACGACGCCGACCTGGGGCTTTGGTGCGCCCCGACCTTCGTCAATCTGAAGAAGAAGGAAGAGGAACTCGGCAAGTACTCCTACGAAGACATCCTCCCCCGCCTCAAGACCGAGCTGGATGCCCTCATCACACAAAAGTCCCGTTCATGATCGCAGACTCAAAATGATAAAATTCTCATTTTGAGAGGGCTTTCCAAGCGATTTTTAAGAATAGATAAATCTGGAACCGGATGGAATAATTCAAGATTATTGCACTCAACCCTAGAATCTCCCCTGGTATATGCTTTGCAGCTCAGATCATTTCGAATGGGGGCTCTATGAAGAAGAAGGCCGTTTTTGCTCTCGCGATCGCCGTTTTTGGGTCTGCATCTCTCGGCGCCGAATCGAGGAAAGTGGTCCCAAGAAACGTCTTCGGCGCGGCCTCTCTCAAGATGAACGCGGCCAAGACATGCTCCGTATCGGAGGTCGTGGGAGTGGAACAGTTGGGTCTCGAAAACCCGTTTCCGATGGGGATTGCCGTGGATTCCGGGGGAACGGTGTCCTTCAGCGATTATGAAAACGAATCCGTCTACGCGGCGAGACCGGACGCCGCGGGCGGCAAGGCGAACGGCGGCGAGAAGATCACACCCTTCTACGTCGGGAATTTTGACACGGCGCCCGTTTCGATCGGCATCGCCAACGGTGCGGCGGGTTATCTTTACATGACCGGCCTGATCTTCGACAGAACCCCCCTCCCGGGCGGCGGCTATCACATCAAGGGCGGCTATGAAATCCTGAAATGGGGCGCCTCTGCGGTCGGCGCCGTGGTCGCCAAGGGTGTCCCGATCCTTGCACGGGACGTCAAGGAATTCGACACGACCGACGCCTCGGTCCACAACATACCGGCGGCCGTCGACTTGGTGGCGGACAAGTCGGGGGACCTTTTCGTCTCCGTCTGCGACGTGAGGTATGAGGCGCCTTCTCATGAGTCGTCATCTCTTCCCCTTCACGTCCCGTGCCGCATCTTGAAAATCGACTCATCGGGAAATACGTCGACAATCGTGTCGGATGGGACGACCTCGGCCGCCGGCGGAATCGTGGCCAGGTCCATCGGGCTGGACCTGGGCGGGGGGCTGGCCCTCGACCCGGATGGAAACCTCTACATCGCCGAATTCTTCGGGGATCGGGTCCGCAAGGTGGACACGGACGGCGTGATGACCACGGTGGCCGGCACGGGCGTCACGGGATATTCAGGCGACGGGGGTCCGGCTGTGGACGCGGCCCTGTCGGGTCCGTCGGATGTCGCCGCCGACGGTTACGGCAACGTCTTTATCGCCGACACGGGGAACGGTCTCATTCGAAAGATCGACAAGAACGGACGCATCTCCACCATCGCCGGAGGGGGCACCCGGGCCGTCGAAGACGGGAGGTTGCCGCCGCTGGATGCGATCCTTGCCAGGCCCATGGGTCTCGCCTTGGACGATGACGGGAATCTCTTCCTGACCGATGCGGAAGATTCCGCCGCCCTCAAGAGGATCAGCTCGGTCTCCCTCTGTCCCGAGTCGCGTATTCTGAAACAACCCCTCCGGCCCGCCGAAACCATTTGGCGGGCTTTGCCCGGTCCGATGAAAGAGATTCAGAATCTCTACCGGAGGTCGAGGGTGCCTAGCCTGTCCCCAGGGACCGACTGAGGGGACCGTCCACGACCGTGGACAATAGAAGAAAATCGGTAACTTGCGACGGGTCATCCGCCGAAAATAGAAAATAGGAACTCCGCTCAGGGTAGGCTAAAATGAACGCAAGGATGGAAACCGTCTTAAGGCTTGTTTTAACAGCCTTTTTTGTCCTGTCCGGGGCGGCCTGCCTGCCTCAGGCGGTGCCCACGGGTGCCCCTGCGGGGGGCGGGGTCCTGGGGCCGGCGAATGCGGACGTCCGGTCGGCCGATGGCGGGGCCCCGGATTCCGGGGGAGGGGATGTTGAGGAACCCGGCGTCGAAGGACCGTCCCCCTCGGGGAAATTCGCGGATGCGTCGTCAGGACCTAGGGGATCGATTACCTATGAAAGCGTCCTGTCGCCCATGCAGGCAGGGGACGCGGTGCCCACCCATGATCCGACGGGGAATCAATTGACTCTCGTGACCGGCGAAAAGACGGCCACGTGCGCGACCCCTGCGGGCATCCAGGTGGTGCACCTGCGCGGACGCGCCGGCATGATCATTGGATTCAATATTGATCCCGCGACCATCGACGCCGAGCAAGCGAGCAAGTCCCTCATAGTTCCGATGGGGACTCACCTGCGCTTGATTTACGCTCGGGGATCGGACGCCCTTTACTACAAGGATCTTCCTTTTCTCAGCTCGCCGCCCAGACCTGAGGGCAAACCGGGCCTCGTGGCCCGGGCTCCCGTGGTCGACCCGCAAAACTCCGAGCCTGTCGTCTATTTCGATACGGACGTGGCCACCTCGGATGCCGATTCGCTGCGGTTTGTCGCGTTCGGCTGGTACGGATATCAACCCAGCCCGAGCCCACAATCCTGTCAAAGCCTGGAATGCACGGATGGCCTCGACCTCCATCAGCCTCACAAGCTCCTCAACAGGCTGGCGGATACCACCGGCCCCGATCCGCTCCCGTCTTGCTTCGAGCCGAAGATGGAAATGATGGGCCGATGAAAACGAACTTCAGGAATAAGTCGCTCTTCTTGCTCTTTTGCTGCTCCTTATGGACCGCCTGCCTCCCGCAGGGCGCCCAAAGGGGAGGGATCGTTCCCGGTACAGCCGTCATGGGGGCGGCGGGCGATGCGAAGGCGGGAGATACGTCTCAGGGAGACGGCTCGGCGGACGCGGCGGAAGACCGCTCGGCGGACGCCTTGCCGAACAATCCCTCACCTGTTGTCGCTTCTTCCGGCCCGAATCCCATGCCGGCCGGAACGGCGGCGCCGATCCATGAAGTGCCGAACGCCTACTTCCCGTTTCTCGAGGGGGAGATCTCCCGGGACTGCAGGATGCCGGGCGGCAAGACGAGTGTCCATGTCTGGGGGCACATCAAAAAGAGAAGGTACGCCGCCTTTCAGGCAAGAATGTACGAACTTCACGTCTATTATAAGAAGGACGCGTCCGATACGGGGTACCATATCCTGGTGATCGGCTTCCAGCAGTCGCCGCAGGAGCAAGAAGGCGTGAAGACGCCGCAAGAGCCCCTCTTTGATTATGTCGATTTCACCTTCCTGACCTCGGACCCGGCCGATCTTCATTATTATCTTGATGGGATCTCGGTCGCCCCCAATCTGGGTCAGGAGCTCCCGTCGGAGGTCGTCCCGTTGCCTTCGGGAGGGGCCGAGGTCGAAGACGGCTTGATCGATGTCGGCCCCGCGGTCCCGCCCGACTGTTTCGATGTCCGGATGATGATGGGGCCGGTGAAACCCGAGAGAGGGGCGATTGACGCGAGGACAAGGGAATGAGGCGGGCCCTCGTTCTCTAACCCACATACCTCGCCAGCATCGCCTTCTTCTTCGGGATGCCGTGTTTTTCCATCCACGTGTAGAGGGTCCTGAGACTGACTTTCAGGTCCTTCGCCGCCTCTTCCTTGTTCAACTGGTGGCGCCGCAACGTCTCCACGACCAGTTGCCGGTGAGCCATATCTTCCTCCGTTGCCGGGGCTTCGCGTGGAGCTGGGGATGACGACCCGTAGGACCCCACCGGCCGTGGCTGGAGATTCAAGTGTTCCGCCGCGATGGGACGCCCCTTGGCGAAGAGGAGGGCGTTGCGCAGCGCCGCCTCCAGTTCCCGGACGTTGCCCGGCCAGTCGTGCTTCATGAGGATCTGGGTCGCCTTGTCCGAGAGCTCGCTCGCCGGGAGGTTGAATTCCTTCGACACCTTTTTGAGGATGTGGCGGGCGAGGAGGGGGATGTCGTCCTTTCGCGTCCGGAGCGGCGGCAGGTCGATGGTCAGCCCGTTGATCCGGAAAAAGAGGTCCTGGCGGAATTTGCCCTCGCTCACGAGCCGGCGGAGATCCTTGTTGGAGGCCGTGACGAGACGGACGTTGATCTTCACCGTCTTGGAAGATCCGACGGGCCGGACCTCCCCCTCTTGCAGGACGCGCAGGAGCTTGGCCTGCATGGCGAGCGACATGTCGGCGACTTCGTCCAAAAAGAGAGTCCCGCCGCTGGCCTGTTCGAAGAGTCCGACCCGGTCGCGGTCGGCGTGCGTGAAGGAGCCCTTCTTGTGGCCGAAGAGCTCGCTCTCCAGGAGCGTTTCGGGAATGGCGCTCACGTTCTCCGCGACGAACGGGCCGTTTTTGCGCGGGCTGTTGAAGTGAAGCGAACGGGCGATGAGCTCCTTGCCCGTGCCCGATTCCCCGTGGATCCAGACGGGGATCGTCGTTTCCGTGACGTTGTCGAGGAGCTTGAAGACCGTCATCATCGGAGGCGAACGGCCGATGATTTCTTCGTAGCCGTAGCGGAGGTTTTCCCTCTTCTGGGTGAGGGCCTCCGAGAGGTGCTCGATCTTCACCTCCTGCTCCTTCACCTGGCCGGCGAGCCGGTCGCGGGAGGCGGTGAGCTCCTCGATCATCCGGGCCTTTTGGACGGCGATGGAGGCCTGGGAGGCGAGGGCGAGCAGAAGGCTTAGGTCCTCCTCCGAAAACCGGTCCGGTTGATAGCGGTGGTCGAGATAGATCACTCCGAAGACCGAGCCCTCCTGCTCGAGAGGGAGCACGAGGACCGACCGGAGCCGGTAGTCCATCACGCTCTTCTTTTCCTGAAACCGGGGGTCGGCGAGGGCGTCGTCGGTCAGGACGTGCGTGCCCCGGTCCAGGGCCTGTTTGACGAGGGAAAGGGACAACTCGAAATCGCCGGCCTCGATCGCCTTCTGGTTCAAATTCCGGGCGGCCTTGACCTCGAAGCCGGGCAGGGGGGCGGCCTTCGATTTGGGGTTTTTCAAGAGGACGAAGCCCCGTTCCGCCCCGCTGATCTGGATTGCGGCGTCGATGACCTCGTCCAGGATCCGTTTCAGATCGTTCTGAAGGGCGATCTTCCGGTTGATCTCGCAGAATTGGCGGAAGCGCGCATCGGGGATCGACCGCCCCGGATCCGCCTTGGCCTTGAAGAGGCCGCTCAAGGCGGCATCGAGGGTCTTGACGTCTCGTTTGTTTTCGAAGTCCATTTGGAGTTCCTCCGGTAGGTTGTCGTGAATCTTTTTCAGTTCGGCGCCCGCCGCGTGCCGGAACAGTTGCGCCAGTCCTTCCCATCCCCGGCGAGAGACGTCGTTCGAGGCGGCTTCCAGCAGGCCGATGCGCTCCTCGGGGGCCTCCAGGCCTTCCACGGCCTCGAGGAGTCCGGCCAGGTCGGATTCGGAGGGCTCGCGGCCGTTCCAGGCAGCAAGGGCCTGCGCAATCCTCCGTCCTTCCTCCGATGAGAACGGCGGGTCCTTTTCCGTGCGCTCCGTCTCGCCCAGCAGGCGGCTCAGTTCCTCGCGGTGGAGTCGGGCCTGCCGGCGGTCCTGATCCTCCCCCAAGGCCTCGAAGACGTCTTGGACGTCCTCCATCTCCTCGAGGGCGGGTCCGTAGAGGGCCAGATTCATCCGGATCAGGGCCCGGTTCTGCCGGTACCGGGCGATTTGGAGGATCTCGCCGCCCTTTTCCGCGAGGGCGATCGCCTCCCCGATCGTTTCCAACGCCATCTTCAGCCGGCCGCGCTCCCGGTCGATCATGGCCATGACGTTCACGGTGATGGCCTCGACCTGCGGGTTTCCCGCCTCGCGGCATTCGGTCCGGGAACGCTCGAGGTGCCGGACGGCCTCGTCGAGGCGATTCTCGGCATGGGCCCTCTGCCCGAGCTTCTGCTCGATCTCCGCGAGCAGGAGGGGCTGGCCTTCGGCGAGGGGGATGGCCGCCTGCAGGTGCTCCTTCGCCCTCTCCTCTTGATGGGATTTCTCGTCGAGCGTGGCCAGGGCGATGTGGGCGCGCGCATGATACGGCCGGTGCCGGACGTGCCTGAGGCCGTCGCCCGCCTCGAGGCAGGAATTCAGCCGCGCGCGCGCCTCGTCAGGACGGCCCCAGGCCGAGAGCGTCTGCCCCGTAAAGAGGAGGTGTTTGACGGTCTCCACACCGGTTCCGTCGTCCGGCTTCAAGGCGTACCAACGGTCGTAGGACGCGAGCGCGTCTTGGAACCTGCCCAGGCGGTAGAAGAGCGGGGCCCGGTAGGCCTCCAGGGTGTAGGTCTGGACGTCGTCCTTGGCGCGGCGAAGGAGTTCGTCGGAGAGCCGGAGGGCGCGTGCGGCGTTGCCGCGTCCCGCGTGGTAATCCATCGCCTCCAGGCCCCAGGCGTAGGCGACGGAGTCCTCGCCGCAGCCCAGGGCATGATGGGTGATGAGCGCCGCCTCCGCGGCGATGACCGGCTTGTCTCCATATTGCTTGAGAAGGATCCGAAGCCACGCGCGGTGGGCCTCCGTCCTTTCGGAGGTTTCGAGGGCCGCGGCGTAGGCCTCGCGCAGGGCCGGGTGCGTCAGCGCGAGACGCCCCGCCTTGGCCGTCGCCAGGCCCCTTTCCTGCAGGTCCCATTCCGGCCCCGCCGGCGACGTGACGCCGAGATCCGCCGTCTCCGCCGGCTCGGGGTGCGTGACGAGACGGGCGAAGAGGGCGCGCGACGCGGGCGGGATCTCCTCGACGCGGACGGCGGCGGCTTGCGCCATGTCCTTGGAGGCGTGAAAGGGCCGGCCGGGATCGACGAGGTAGGATCGGAGCTGTTCCAACGCCAGCAGGGGGCGGCCCCCGGAGCCTGAGGCGATGTCTTGGGCGACGGCCTCGGGAACGGGCCTGTCCAAATCGGCCGTGGCCGCGCGGATCAAGTCGCGGGTCTGCGCGGCCGAGAAGTCCGCGAGGCGGATCTCATCGAAGGCGACGGTCTTCAGTGGATTTTGGAGGAGGTCCGAGTCGAATTCGGCCAGGAAGAAGAGGGGGCGGCCCCGGCGCGCGGCGCGATGGACCTCGATCTGAAGGAGCGGAAGGAGGGCGGCGGGCCATTCGTGGAGGTCCGCCAAGTGAATCACGCACGCCTCCGGCGCTTCGCGGCCCTTCCAGGCGTCGAACGTCTCCGAC
>DATIGE010000048.1 GCA_035454885.1 bacterium | reverse complement strand
TTCTCCTCAAGGATTCAACTCCACTTCTGTTATCGGCGGAGAATCTCCTGAGTTGAGTCATTCGAGAGGGTGGGCGCGAGATTGCTAGGAATGGATGCGTGAGGACGAATCCAGGCGAGGACCGTCGCGTACGAAAGGTTCTGCGGGAGGGAGAGCCTCACGGCCCGGTAAAACGATCGGACGCTCCAACCCGCGGGGGCGTAGTGTCTCGCGTACCAATCACGGACCAGCATTCTCAAGGACGCCGGCTTCGCGTTGTTCGAGCGCCTGCCCTTGAGCCCGTGCTCCAAACCCTGCCGCCCGTCCCGCTCGTATTTCTTGACGAGCCTCCAGAATGTGACCCGGTGCAGACCCAGGCGATGGCTCGCCTCCCGCGCGGACACGGAATCGGAAAGAAATTCTTCGATGGTTTGGATGCGGAATTGGGTCCGGTTCATGATGGCCTCCTCATGACGCTATGTAGGAGCAATTAAGATGCCAAGCTTGAGAAGATGTAAGTTATTAATTTTACTTGTTTTTCTTGAACCTACCGTCAATCCTTGAAATACACTTTTGAAGAACCTGAAGTCAGAATGGAAGACTCGCCCTTTGAGACCACCTATTTTGTCTTGCTCGCGTACCCAGCCAGAATTGCCGACACAACGGTGCTCACGAAATTGACCACGTAACGGGATTTTTCGGGATCGGGGGTTTCTGTTTTCGGGTCGGGACAAAGCTCCTCCTTGAGCTCCTCGTCCCCTTGCCTCGGAGTGCAGCTGTTGGGCGTTTTGCAGACGCGGTAATAATCGTAATTACAGGGGCTCGACATAAGAGACTCCTTTCGAAGAACATCAGTACGGGATCTTCAACAGGGCATCCATGCCCGCCGCCAGGTCCGCCGGCTCCGCGGTCTTCACAAAACTTCCCAGGGCATCCCTTGCCTCTTGGGCGTAGCGGCAGGCGGGGCTCCTTGTCGATGAGGCGCAATGTGTTTTGACCAGGCCGTCGAGCTTGTCCTTGGCCTCGTGGGCCGCGAGGACTGCCTTCGCCGCATCGATCAATCCAAGGCGGATGGCATAGCTGTCGTCGGTTTCACCGGCGCACCGAAGCGGCATCCCGCAACGGTCCGTCGGATTGTCCTTGAGGTAGGCCTGGAGCTGATCGCGCGACACCTCGCCGCTCTCCATCTTCCGGGCGATATGTTCGATGTAGCGCTCGGCGGTCTCAGAAACATGAATCCAAGACATAAATGTTCTCCTTCTATGATCAATTCAGAAGTCAAACTCAGGCGGCGGGAGGTCCGCGCCCAGGCTGTGGGTGTTTTGAAGGTCCGACAATCCCTTCCGGGCCTTGGCCATGGTCTCGGCGTGGCGGTTCTCCTCGGCGGTCATCTGTTGGCGGTATTCGAGGAGGGAGACCTGAAGCTTCGTGTCCAGTTTCTCGATCCCCACCTCCAACTGGGCGGCCAACTGCATCTCGCTGTCGAGGCCTGCCTGCAATAGGGCGATTCGTTGGGTCATGATCTGTCCCAACGCGACCGTCTTGTTGTTGTCCGAGGCGTACTTAATGGCCTCCTGCTCGGCCTGGTGTGCGGCCTTGGCCGCGGCTTCCTGGGCCTCCTGAGCGGCCTTGGCCGCCGAATAGGCTCCCCCTGAAAAAACATCCGCCAAGGCCTCTATGAAACCCATGGCGCTCTCCTTCCAAACTGCTGATGTGCAAGGCCAGTGCCAAAAGACAGCCATTGCCAGGTACACACATAATTAATTGATAAATCAGGACGTTAATCATTAATGACGAAAGTCAAAGTCGCGATTAACTGATTCTTTGAAGATTCAATTTTGAAGAAATTGTAGCTGGCGCTATAATGGACGCCTCTTGAAACCCCGCTATCAAATCATCCGCCCCCTGGGCGAAGGCGGCATGGGCCGGGTCTTTCTGGCGGAGGACCGGAAGGAAGGGCGGAAGGTCGCCCTCAAGTTCCTGCCGGAGGGGGCCGATCCCAAGATGGCACAGGCCCTCAAGGACGAGGTCGCCCTCCTCTCGCGCCTGTCGCATCCTTCGCTCATCGCCCTCTACGATTACGACGACGGACACGCCCGCATCGCCGGCGCGCCGGAGGGGCCCTTTTTTTCGATGGAATACGTCGAAGGCGAGACCCTGGACCGGGCCGCGGCAGCGATGACCCCGGAGAAACTCCTCGACCTCTTCGTCGCCCTCTGCCGCGGCCTGCACTACCTGCACGCGCGCGGCATCCTTCACCGGGACATTAAACCCGAAAATGTCGTGGTCACATCCGTCGGAACGCCCAAGCTCCTGGATTTCGGACTCGCGGGCGTCTTGAAGGCAGGCCGCCAGCAACCGGCCGCGGGGACCATCGCCTACATGGCTCCGGAGGCCCGGGCGGGACTCTACGACACGCGCTCCGACCTCTATTCGCTGGGCGTCGTCTTTCAGGAGATTCTCAAGGGCCGCCCGACCACGCCGAAGTTCTTGGCGGAGATCGTGGACCGGCTTCGCGCCCCCGATCCGGCCAAGCGGCCCTACTCGGCGCTGTCCTTGATCAAGTTCTTGAACCGCCACGTCGAGCGGCCCTTCGACCTCAGGGCGGAAATGGAGACCTTGGCCGTCCTATCCAAGCCGGCTTGGATCCCGCGGGCGGAGGAAAAGAAGATCAACCGCCTCTTGGACGATTGGAAAAAGTCCGGGGGGACGCGTGTCGTCGCCGTCACGGGCCCGACGGGCATCGGACGGAGCCGTTTCGTGGACGAGATCCGATGGTCCCTCAGGCTGGAGGGCCTGTCCTTCGAAACCGTCACGTCGGAGACGTTCGACGCCTGGAAGGGCCGCGAAGCGCCGGAGGCGTGCGTGATTCACTTGGCGGACCTCCACGAATGGCCCGCCGCCCTCCTTCCGCTCCTTCAGATCGAGGTCCATCGCGCCGCGCGCCGGGGCCGCCC